>QKCE01000287.1 GCA_003245785.1 Spirochaetales bacterium
ATGCCGAGCTGGTCCATCAGGGCGCCGAACTTGTTCCGGTCCTCCGCGCGGTCGATATCCACCGGGGCCGTGCCGAGCACGGGGACTTTCTGCCGGTCCAGGGGGACGGCGAGGGCGTTCGCGAGGCTTCCGCCGTAGGAGAGGAGCACGCCCTCGGGCCGCTCGGCTTCCCACACGTCGAGGACCCGCTCGAGGGTAAGCTCCTCGAAGTAGAGCCGATCCGCGGCGCCGAATCCGGAGGAGACGGCCTCGGGGTTGCAGTTGAGGAGGATCGAGTGCTTTCCCGCCCCGCGCATGGTGCGGAGGGCGCTGAAGAGGCACCAGTCGTACTCGATGCTGCTCCCGATATGGTAGGGCCCGGAGCCGAGCACGAGGGAACCGCGCTCCGAGGGCTTTACGTCGTCGGTGACGCCGTTATAGGTCATGTAGTAAGCCCCCGATTTCGCGGGGAACTCGCCCGCCACGGAATCGATCTGCTTTACCACGGGCCGGAGGGCGAACTCCTTCCGGAGGGAGCGGATCTTGTCCCCCCGGATCTTCGCGCAGGCGCCGACCTGGTCGTCGGAAAATCCCGCGCGCTTCGCCCGGAGAAGGAGGTCCCGGTCGGGGAGCCGCTCCCTTTCGGGTGCCCCGGCGCCCGCGGCACCGGCGCGCTCCCGGAGCCCGTCCTCGATTTCCCTGACCCGGTCCATCGCCGCGATGAACGCGCGGTCGATCTTCGCGTATTTCCGGATCCGGTCGGGCGTCCAGCCCTCCCGGAGGGCGGAGTACACGGCGAAGACCCGGAGGTCCGTCGGGTTGCGGAGGGCGTCCTTCACGTCCCGGAACGAGTGGGCGTGGCAAGCGAGGCCCGGCGCGGCGGGATCGGCCATGCGGAGGGCCTTTTGCAGCGCCTCCTCGAAGGTCCGCCCGAAGGCCAGGGCCTCGCCGACCGAGCGCATCTCCCCGCCGATATGCCGGTCCACGTTGGCGAATTTGCCGAAATCCCACCGGGGAACCTTCACGGCGACGTAGTCCATCGCGGGTTCCGCCGCGAGCCGGGTGGAGCCCGTCAGCGGGTTTTCGGTCTCCGAAAGGGAAAACCCGAGGGCGACGCGGGCGGCCACCCAGGAAAGGGGAATGCCCGTGGCCCGGGAGGCGAGGGACGTGCTCCTCGACGCCTTGGGGTTGGCCTCGAAGACCCGGAATCCCGAGCCTTCGGGGTCCACGGCGAAGCGGATATTCGCGCCGCCTATTATGTCGAGCTCCCGGGCGACCTTGAAGGCGGCTTCCCGGAGGAGCTGGTATTCGCCGTCGCCCAGGGTCTGGACCGGCGCGACGACGATCGACTCGCCGGTGTGGATGCCGATGGGGTCGACGTTCTCCATGGCGCAGGCGACCACGCAATTGTCCATCGCGTCCCGGAGGATCTCGAGCTCTATCTCCTTCCAGCCGCCGAGCCATTCCTCCACGCGGAAGCCCCCGGCGGAGGAATCCATGCGCTCGCAGTAACGGGCGAGCTCCTCGGCGTCGGCGCAGACTGAGCCCCCTTCCTCGGCGGCGGGGGTCTCGGAGCGGACCATGACCGGGTAGCCGGCCTCGGCGGCGCTCGCGAGGGTATCGAGGGGGGTCTTGCAGGCCTTGGACCGCGGGACCGGCACGCCTGCCGCCTCCATGGCGCGGATAAAGTCGGCCCGTCGGGCGGCCTTCTCGGCGTTCTGGAGCGAGGTGCCCAGGACCTGCACGTTGTGGCGCTCGAGGATTCCGCGCTCGGTCAGCTCGAGGGCGCAGGCGAGGGCGGTGCGGCCCCCGAACAGGGCGATAAGCGAATCGGGCTTTTCCTTCTCGATCACCTTGGCCACGAACTCGGGGGTGACCGGCAGGAAGTACGTCGCGTCGGCGATGCCCTCGGAGGTTTGCACCGCGGTCATGTTCGGGTTCACGAGGACAGTGCGGATTCCCTCGGACTTCAGCGCGCGAAGGGCCTGGTAACCCGCCTGGTCCGACTCGCCGGACTGGCCTATTTTCTGGCCGCCGGAACCGAGCACGAGCACGGTCCGGGGCGTTGCGATTCGGTATGCTGTCATCGGGCGGTCCCTCCGTTGCGTACGAGGTTCAAAAAGTCATCGTAAAGGAAAGCGGCGTCCCGGGGGCCGGGATTCCCCTCGGGGTGGAAGAGCACCCCGGTAATGAGCCCCTTGCGGGCGGTATAGCCCTCTATGGAGCGGTCGTTGTCGTTCAGGAATAGGGGCGACCAGCCGGGGGGCAGGGAATCGTCCCGTACCCCGTACCCGTGGTTCTGGGCGGTCACGTAGCAGCGGCCGTTTTCGAGGTTGACGCAGGGTACCGCGGAACCTCGGTGGCCGTTCGGCATGCGGAAGGCCGAGGCACCCGCGGCGATCGCGAGGACCACCGCACCCTGGCCCACGGCGAAGACCGGCTTATTGGCTTCGAGGGCCGTTTTCAGGATCTGCGCGGTCTTGTCGCAAGAGGTGGGGTCCCCGGGGCCGCCGGCGACGACCAGGGCGTCCCAGGGCTCGGCGGTAAAATCGTGGGCCAGGGGTACCCGGATTACCGCGGTATCCTCCGCGACGAGGCGGCGGATCGTCGAAAGGCGCGCGCCGCAGTCCACGAGCACGATCCTCTTCGGGCCGCTCCCGTAGGTCGCCGGGCGTTTCACCGACGCGTGGGAGGGCAGGTTGTACTGGCCCGCCGAGCCGAAGGAAACCTCGCGGGTGCCGGTCACGAGGATCTTCGCGCGCATGACGCCCCGGAGGCGCAGCCGCTGGATGAGCGCGCGGGTATCGATTCCGGAAATCGCGGGTACCTGTTGCTTGCGCAGCCATTTCGCCAGTGTGCGCGTCGCCGTGTGGTGGGTGGTAAGGTCGGCGTAATCGGCGGTCACGAGGCCCGCGACCTGGGCGGAAAGGGACTCGTAACCCGCGGGGAACCCGAAGGCGTCGTTCGCTTCCTCGCTCGCCCCGGTCGCCCCCGCCAGGGGCTGGGCGAGCACCAGCACGCAGCCCTTCAGTGCCGGGTCGGTCAGCAGGGCGGGCAGCCCCGCAGGCCCCGTATAAAACACGATCTCTCCCGAAATCGAGCTTTCGTGCCCGTAGGACAGGCCTTCAAATTCCGTGCCATCCTCGAGAATGACGCGGGCGGTAAGCGGGGTTTCCTGCATCGCAGGGCCTCCTGTTCGATCAATGGATATTGATCAAATCATACTCCCGGCCCTGTTAAAAAACAAGAAAAATGATCAGAAATTCCGAACCAAGAGGCGAGATCCCCGGTTTTTGGTCCATTTTTCCTTTCTTTTCGCTGGAAGAAGGTCAATTTCCGCGGGAATAAAGCCGAAGCGCTCGAACCAGTCGGCTGTTTGGGTCGTCAGGACGAAGACGCTCCGGTTTCCCGACTCTTTCGCCTTCGCGACCAGCCGCTCCATCAGCTCGGGCCCGATCCCCATGTGGTTGTACGCCTCGTCCACCGCGAGGCCCGCGATCTCGGCCATCCCCTCTGGATAGGCGTGGAGGGCCGCGCAAGCCCGCACGCCGCCGTCTATCTCGTAGATTACGTAGTCGGCAACCGTCGACTCGAGGTCTTCCTCGGTCCGGGGCAGGAGCACGCCCTGCTCCACGAAGGGATTCATGAGGGACAGCACCGCCGGTATGTCCGAGCGGGCCATGGGCCGGAAGGCGCCGTAATTGTCGAGGTAAATCATGGTGCCCGAGCCAAGGTCCGAGAAAATTTCCGCGGGGATCACGCCGTCCACGTCGCCGTCGAGGATATGGGTGCGGGTCACTCCCCGCTTGCACGCGTCGCCGCCCCGCTCGAGAAGGTCCTCGAGCTCGTCGGGCGGGCAGTTCGGGTTGTCCACTTCCCGGTTTACCTCGACGAAGCCGGGAATCTCGGCGACCGAAATGGCCGCCATGCGGCCCTCGGGCGAGAGGGCGACGCCCTTGGGCATGTCGTAATCGTCCACGGAGATCGTGGCGCCGGAACCGAGGAAAAAGAGCTTTTCCGCCTTCAGGGCCACCGCGATCTCCACGGCAAGCTCCGTGGAGGAAATATTGTAGGGCCTACCCGTCGCGGTCCATCCCACGCAGGGCACGATGGGCACGAAACCGTCCTCGAGCACCGCGAGAAGGGAGTTCAGGAATACCTTCTCCACGACGCCGGCGCTGCCGTAATCCACCCCGTCCTTCACGCCCCGGCCCCGGGCGCGCACCCAGTTGCCTATGACGGCGGTAATCCGCTCCGCCGCGAGGCGCGTCATGATCCGGTTCGACACGTCGAAGGCCGCCATCTTGATCAGGTTCATGCCTTCCTCGCCGGTCACGCGCACGCCGTTCACCTTCTTCCATTCGACCTGCCAGGAATCGAGTACCCGGGAAATATGGTTCGCCGCCCCGGGCACGATCACGATCCGGATCCCGGTTTCGTGCACCAGGGCGAGGTCGTGCATGTGGCTCGCGAACAGGGCGGAATCCACCACGTCGTCGTCGATCCGGACCACGAGGGTGGAGCCCTTGAACTTCTTTATGTACCGGATCACGTCGCGGATCCGCTCGGTCTGTATCATGGGATTTATGGTACGGCAGTATTCCTTTCCTTGTCAAAGGGGAAAGGGGAAGGGGGAAAAGAGGCAAGGATCGGGGCGAGGGGCGAAGCCCGGGAAGCTGACGGTATAATTTCGCGGCTTGACCCGTCTGGCAGCGGTTTGCGCGCGCGCCGCCCGGGCAAGGGCCGCCCGCGGAGCCCGCGCCGTTTACGGCGACGAAGGGAGTCTTTACCGGGGCGGGGGTTAAAAATAAAGAATAGTACGCATATTTGCATATGTTCAACCATGCGCTTTCCCGACACTGCGGGTCTCTCACCGCTTCCAGCGGTTCAGGATAGCCTCGAGGGTACCGTTCTTCTTCAGCCGCCCGATCGCGGCATCGATTTTCCCGACCGTTTTCGCGCTTACCGACTCGCGGGAGAACATGAGATGGATGGGCTCCTCTGAAACCGTAAGCGGGTGAACGGCCAAACGGTCGGAAAGGCCCTGGGCCTTCGCGGCGGCGACGAGGGCGTAGTAGTCCCCGATCACCATGGTCACCCTCCCGGCGGCGAGCATCTTAAGGCGGGTATCCAGCCCAAGGGTATCCACGAGGCGGTCGGCGAGGGCGGGGTCGGAAAGCACTTCCTGAAACTGGGGACCGTACCACGCCCCGCGCTGAAAGGCCAGGGTGGTCCCGGGATAGTTCCCTATGTCTCTAAGCCGCTTCATGGGGTAACGGCCCCCGTCGGCGGCCCGTATCATGATCGCCACGGTTTCGTCGCGATAGGCTTCGGAAAACCGGGCGTACCCGTTTCGCCCGTCGGTAAAGGACGCGGATGTCAGGAAATCAATCTCGCCGGTTTTCAGGTAATCCTGGGCGCGGGGCGTAGGAAGCGGAATGGCTTTTATGGAAATCCCGGCTTCGCGAAAAATCGCGCCCACGAGGTCGATTTCCAGGCCTGACCAGGAACCGTCGGCTTCCCGCGCGTAATAGGGAACCCAATCGTTCCCGAAGGCGACGATGAGCGTGGACCGCTCCTGCGCGGGGAGGGACAGGGCGAGAAGGATCAATACTGCGGGGAAAAACCTCATTGACGGACTCATGGTCTTATTCTCGCGTACCCCGTTCAGAAAGGCAATATTACGCCGGCGAGCCCGCGGTGCGCGCCTTCCCCCGTCCCGCCGTTTCATTTTGACAACACATCCCCCGAGGCCGATAATTTAAAGCGCCGCTAATGGCCGGAGGCTGCCATGGCAAGGTTAAAATCTTTTTGTTTTTCGCGCTCGCGTCCCGTTTTCTCTTTTCCGCCCCTGCCTGGGCCGATACCCCGAATTTCCAGTTCAGCCCGCCGCCCATACCCTGGTACGAATTCTCCCGGGGCGACAGGGATTTACTGGCCGGTGCGACTTTTCTCTACCTGAACGGCGAAATCGACGAGCCGGACCAGCCCTCCATGAGCGGGAGCGTGGACGTGTACGGACTCGGGGGAAACGCCTTCTGGCGCCATGCCTTCGGGGACCAATTCGCCTTCGTTTTCTCGGTCAAATATCACGTTCCGAAACGCCCCCGGGAAGATACCGTTTCGGAAACGGATTCCAAACCCGGGGGCGGGACCGAATAAGGCTTCGGCTTACGTTCGGTCGGGGAGGTATGCCATGAACAAACTGAAAATCGCGTTTGTCGCGGCCTTGGGCGTCGCGCTGGTCGCGTTCCCTTCCTTTGCGGAGGGAAAGAGTTTCGGGGAGCGAAACTACGACATCGGGCTTACCGCCGGGTTTTGGCTCCCGGGCACCGTCAGCGTCCACAACGACCTCATGAGCGACGATTTTGACAAGGACGCGGGTCTCATCCTGAAGGGCTTCGCGGACATGTACATCGTCCCGCGCTTCGCGATAGGTGCCTTCGCTTCATACTCGAAATCGACGCTGACCGTTTACGGCGAGCCCGTGGACGCCGCCATGTACGAGGCGGGCATCGCGTTCAAGCCGCGCTTCCTTCTTTCCCCGACGGTTGCCCTCAAGCCGGGCTTCAATTTCGGGTATCGCGGCATGAGCGCCCCCGACCTCGGCGGGGACTCCGACGGGGACGGCATGGCCCTCGATATCTCCGCGGAGCTGCAATTCGACAGGTTCGAGGGCTTCCTGCCCCACCTGGAAGCGGGGTTCCTGACGCAGCCCGTCGGGGGTACCGACGACGTTTGGATTTCCTGGGCCCCGATTTTCTACCTTGGGGTGGGCATAACCTTTTAGAGCGCGCCGGCGCGATCGGGAAAACCTCCCCTGGCGAACCCTTCGATAAAGTATCCGGGGCCTGCCCGATGGTCTATACTTACCCGGGTACCCCGACGCGAGCGGCGGGGCACGAAGGGGGAATGGCTATGGTCGGTTCGAGACTCGAGCGCCAAATGAATTTCATTTTTGAGCTGGAAAGGCTGAAGGTCGTGTACCGGCAAAACGGGATACTGGGGGAAAGCCGCCACGAGAACAGCGCGGAGCATTCCTGGCATATCGCCGTCATGGCCTTCGTTCTCCGGGAATATTGCGGGGAACCCGTGGATATCGAGCGTGTCCTGAAGATGCTCCTGATTCACGACGTCGTCGAGATCCACGCGGGGGATACCTTCCTGTACGATCAGGAAAAGCGGGACGCGGTAAAGGAAGCCGAGGCCGAGGCGGCGGAGAAGATATTCGGGATGCTGCCCGACGACCAGAAAGGGGACTTCCTCGCGGCGTGGCGGGAATTCGAGGCCGGGGAAACGGCGGAGGCGCGGTATGCCGCGGTCCTCGACAACCTCCAGCCGATGCTGAACCATTGCTTCACGGACAACCTGAGCATCGCCGGAAAGGGGCTGACCCGGTCCCGGGTCATGGAAAAGAAAAAATTCATCGGGGATTTTTCCGGCGAGCTTTGGGAGTACGCCCTCAAGGTGCTGGACGAAAGCGTAAAAAAGGGGCAATACCGGGAAGGCTGAGGGAGGTCGACGTGAAAGCGTTTATCGAGGCGGTCGCGGGCTCGAGGGTCCGGCGGAAATACGACGAAGTCACCCTCGTGGAAACCGGGAAGAGGGAGCTCCGCGAGGCATACCCTTTCGCCTACGGCTTCGTCCTTGGCACGCGAACGGAGGACGGGGACGCCCTCGACTGCTTTATCGTCTCGAAGGGCGACTTCTCCCCGGGGGATACCGTGGAATGCGAGGCCGAGGAGGGC
>QKCE01000063.1 GCA_003245785.1 Spirochaetales bacterium
CGGCCCGCGTACCGTCAATACTGGTATGGAAAAAAAGATTCTCCTTTTCGGCTTCTCCAGAAGCGCCCACGCGGACCTTATCGGGGCATTGCGCGCCCGGGGCTTCAAAATCGTCGCGACGACGAGCCTTTCGAGGCTTCACATGATCCTCCCCGGACGGCATTTCGAGGCGATTCTCGTTCCCGAGGAAGTGCTCGAGAGGCACGGAATGGCCCCCTCCCGCCATTTATGGAAGGCCCGGAGCCCGCGCGTCATCGTCTCGGTCGGGCAATGCCGGCCGGCAAGCGGGAACGCGCCCGCGGGCAGGGATTACGCGATACATCGCGGTCCGGCACGGACTCCGCGCGGGGAGACGTCGCGTCCTGAAGGAAGCCCGATGGCGGAGGGATTGATAGAGATTATCGCGGCCCTGGCCGAATCCGGACGCCGGGGTTCGGCGCAAAGGGACGCGGAATGCGTCGCGGAATGCGAAAACGCCGCCCTATACGGCGAAAAACCCTTCCCGGAAGGCATCGACCCCGCGCTTTTTCACCGTAAAATGCGCGAGGCGCTCATCGCGATCGCCTCCTCCGGGGATCGCGGTATTCCCGGTTCCGAGCTGCAGCGCCGCCTTTGGCCCAAGGGCTGGAGGGAACGCCGAAAGGACGTGCAGATATACGTGTCAAAAATAAGAAAACGGCTTGACTCCGCGGAGCCAAACCGTTTTTCGATTCGTTTCGATGGGGAACGCTATTCCCTGCGCGACGCGAGGCGCCCCTGAGGCATCGCCGCGACGCGTTACTTGCCGAGTACCGAGGCGATCCGCTCGAGCACTTTCTTGCGGTCGAGCGGCTTTACGATATAGTTTTTCGCGCCGAGGAGCAGGGCTTTCTTGACGAGCTCTTCCTTTCCGAGGGCGCTGATCATGACCACTTTCGCGTTTTTGTCGAAGGCCATTATCTGCTCGAGGGCGGTGATTCCGTCCATTTTCGGCATGGTGATATCCATCGTCACCAGGTCGACGTTCGGGCACAATTCCTTATATTTTTCGACGCCGTCGAGTCCGTCCGCGGCGGTAGCCACGACCTCGTACCCCTCGCTCGTCAAGATCTGGCCGATCTGTTTCGCGACGAACATTGAATCGTCGACGACCAAGACCTTGAACGGCTGACCGTCGGAATTGAGTCCCTCGGGGGGACGCTCGTTGATCGTCGGAAAATCCTGTTTAGATATCATATCCTACCCCTTCTCACATTCTGTCCCGAATGGCAACGTTGACCTCGACGCGACCCTGCCCGGTTTCCATGGGCACTATGAGCGCCTCGACCTCATGATCCGATATTTCCATATTCTGCCCGGTGAAGATCGCCGGCGGGGTCAGGTCGAAACGAAACCCGAGATCGTGAAGCTTGGTGACCGCCTGGGCGGTTATCAGGTTGGCAAGCTCGGTGATCGTCGCCTTCGCCAGCTCGTCGAAAGACTTCAACTGCTCATCGTTCATCTTCGAGGCTATTTTCATGGCCGTATCCATCTCCATATCGAAGATTACCCGGCCCTCTACGTCTCCCGCCAATCCGACGAGGGCGGCCACGCCCATCACCGGCATCGAGGTGGATTTCAGGTACAGTTCGCCCCTGCGAATCTGCCCGCCCAATACCTCAGAAAGGATGTTGTAAGCCGCCTCGACGAACGGATTGATATACTCTACACGCATCAGTTTCTCCTTACTGTGTGTCTCTGCTTTCCGCTATTCCTTGCTGAAGGCGATTACCTTCCCCTCGGCCATCCGGAGCCAACCGCTGTGCTGCGGCATTGCCTCGTTCGCGCCGAGGATGACGATACCGTTATCCTTCAGTTTTTCGTTAATGTCCGCCATCAGGCTCGCCTGCTGCTTTACGTTCATGTACGAAAGCACGTCGCGGGCAAGGACGAGGTCCATGTTCGGGACGGCATTCTGGTTCGTGCAATCATGGTACTCGAAGAGTATCATGTCCTTGATCGTCTGGTTGAAGGTCCACGCGCCGCCTACGCCCTGGACGAGCCACGACTTGTACCGCGAGGTGATATACCCCTCGTCGATCGAAAGCATGGGCGCGTTGGATATCGCGAGAAGGTCCGAGTCGTTCGCGTAAATCCTGATCCTGGCGTTGGGATATTTTTCCTTGAGCACCACCGCGAGGCTGTAGGTCTCGTAGCCCTTGCCGCAGCCTATGTTCCAAACGTTGATCTGCTTCGCCTGGTTTTGGGGCAATACCTTGGCGAAATCGGAAGCGTACTGGTCGCTCCAGAAGGTGCCCGAATCGGGGGACGGGAAGGTCTCGAGGTACTTTCTCGCGTCTTCCTCGGACTTGAACTGCAAGTCCGCGGCGGAGCGCATGGAATGCCACTCGGCGAAACGGGCCTTCACCCACCGGTCGTTCACGTGGGAAACGTGGAATTTCCCGAGGGACGAGAGGGTATCGGAAATGAAGGAGAGGTCCAGGTCGTCCTGGGTGGACTTCATGGCGGGAACGTGCTCGGTGGCGAGCTTTTCCTGCACCCTCTGCACCTTCTCCTCTTCCGCCGCCTTGGCGCGGGACCCGAAAATCCGGCTCACTTCCAGGAGGATGTACAGCCGGCCCTGGTTCTCCACCACGCCGTGAATGTACTTGATATTGATGTCGCCGAAAATGGGGTGAGGCGGCTGTATCGTATTCTTCGAGATACCCACGACCTTGTCGATCTCGTCGACGACGATACCGAAAGTCTGCTCCTCGACGTGAATGATGATCATGTTCTCGAGGGCGTCCGTCGCGCGGGCCTTCACGGGAATGTTGAAGAATATGCGCAGGTCGATTATGGGGATGATCTCGCCGCGGAGGTTGTACACGCCGAGTACGAAGGGAGAGGTATTCGGGACGTAGGTAAACCGGCCGGCCTTGGCGATTTCCTTGACCTGCATGATGTCGATTCCGTAATCCTTCCCGGCGAGGGAGAACGTGACCATCTTGTAGTCGATGACCGCCATGCGTTCGGTCCGGACGTCCTTCTCGCGATCTTCGGTTTCGGTATCGGTGATGTCTTTCGTCTGTATGTCTGCCATTTTCCCCTCTTACCAGACCGCGGCTTCGCGACGCTCGCGGGCTTCCAATTCCTGCTTGAGCCCCAGATCGAGCAGCTGGCTTACGTCGATTATCAGCGAAACGGAACCGTCTCCCAGGATCGACGCGCCGGCGATGCCGGGCGAATTGGTGAACTGGTCCCGCAAGGGCTTGATAACGACGTCTTCCTCGCCGATCAGGCTGTCGACCATCAGGCCGACCTTCTTCTCGGCGGTGCCCACTATGACTATATAGCTGTATTCGGCCGTCTCGCTCGACTTGATGCCGAACAGGCGGTTCAGGCGAAGGAGGCTTATGACCTCGTTTCGCACGTTGAATACCTCGTAATTGTCGATGCGCTGGATTTCCTCGCCCTTCACGCGATGGCTCTCGATGACGGAGGTTATCGGGATCGAGTATACCTCGGTTCCGACCCGCACGAGAAGGCCCTGGATGATCGCGAGGGTCAGGGGCAGACGGATCACGAAGCGGGAACCGAGCCCGGGCTGGGAGGATATGGTGACCGTTCCGTTGAGCTTTTCGATGTGGGTTCGAACCACGTCCAGGCCGACGCCCCGGCCGGAAAGGTTGGTGATCTTGGCTGCGGTGGAGAACCCGGGCTCGAATATGAGCTGGAAGGCTTCCACGTCCGTGAGGTTCTTTCCGGGATGGATGATTCCCCGGGAAATCGCCTTCTGCTTGACCGCCTCCACGTCGATTCCGTGGCCGTCATCGGCGATCTCGATGACGATCATGTTGCCCTCGTTGCTCGCCTTGAGGAGCACGGTGCCCTCCTCGCCCTTGCCGGCGGCGAGCCGGTCGTCCCGGGACTCGATGCCGTGGTCTAAGGCGTTTCGGACGCAGTGCATGATCGGGTCGAGGAGGTCTTCCACGACGGATTTATCGAGTTCGGTATCCTCGCCCTCGATGACGAGCTGGACCTTTTTGTTCAGGTCGTGGGAAAGGTCGCGCACGAGGCGCGGGAAGCGGCTGAAGATCTGGCTGATCGGAACCATGCGGATCTTCATGACCCCTTCCTGGAGTTCTCCGGTAATGCGGCCGAGATTCTGGGCGGCGGAGCGGAACTTCGAGACGGCGCCTTTCATGCTGCCCTCGAACAGGTTGAATACCTCGAAAAGGCCCGCATACTCGGCGTTAATCTCTTTCTTTATGTCCTTTATGCTGTATCCCGCCTCGACCTGCTCGAAGTAATCGGGAAGGCGATCTATGAACTTCTTGAGCCGTTCCTTGTATGACGCCTCGGATTGCTGGAATTCGCCGAGGAGGTCGGTGAACTGCATGGCGCTCTGGTTGAACGACGCCTTGGTGATGACGGTTTCGCTGACGAGGTTGAGCAGATAGTCTATGCGGCGGGAGTCGACGCGGAGGACGGAGCCCGAGGAGTGTCCGCCCGTAGGGGCAGGGGCCTTTCGGGCGGATTCCGCCTTGGACTGCGCGATGGCTTCCTGGACGGATTCCTCTCCCTCGTCCGACCAATCGGCGGCGGCCGGTGCGGGCGCCGCGGCGACGGGGCGGCTCGGCGCTTCCTCGCGGCGCGGCTTCGGCGCGGGGGCCGGAGGGGCGGCCGTAACGTTCTGGGCCTTGAGATTGACGGCATCCACGGTCACGCCGAGGGTTACGTCGGAAATTCGTGCCGCTTTCAGGATCGAATCGGCCTCGCGGTCGGAGGACAGGAAGTAGACGACCCGCTCATGAAACAGGTCTTCGTACAGGGCGTCGAAATCGGGAATGGTCTTGAGAACCTGGCCCGTTTGCTTGAGGGCGGCGAATACCTGGATGCCGCCGACGGTATTCATGGGGTTCGCTTCGTCGAATTCAACCCGAACAACGAAGAGGGAGGAACCGGAGGGGATCGCCTCCTTGAGCTCCAGCATCTCGTACTCGGAAAGGAGGGACAGTGCCTCGGCATTCGCGGCGGGAACGACCGGTTTCGGGGCGGTCCGGGGCTTGGCCTCGGGCGCGCGGGTCTCCTTTACGGCTTTTTTCGCCGGTTTGGCCTTTCCCCCGTCCTTCGAGGGGATAAGCGCGGTCAGGCTGGCCTTGAGGTCCGAGACGTCTTCGTCGTAGACCGAACCTTCGGCACGGGCTGCGAGCATTGCCTTGATCGTGTCGAGGGATTGAAGGAGGATGTTGATGACCGTTTCGTTGATTTGAACCGTTCCCTCCCGGATTACGTCCAGGAGGTCTTCCATTACGTGGGTAAAACCGGAGAGCTCGTGCATTTCGACCGTGGCGGACCCGCCTTTCAGGGTGTGGGCAGCCCGGAATATTTCGTCTATCGCGTCGTGATTTGAGGGATCGCTTTCAATTACGAGAATATTGCTTTCTAGTGTAAATACCTGCTGTTCGGCTTCGCTGAAGAAATCTTTCAGAAGCTCCGCATTGTTGATATCCAGATAATCACTCATATAATGTCAAGTGTATACGGTTTTCGTCATTAGTCAAGCGCGTAGCCCTCCCCTTTTTTTAAAACCCAATGTAGCCTGCTCCCCTTTTTATAGTATATACTGTCGTTAGGAGAAAAAATGCGTTCGAATTTCCCGGCCGGAACCCTGTACTTCCTGTTTCTCTCGCTTACCCTGGGGGCACAGAGCGTTTCGCGTACCAATCTCGAGCTCGAGTCCCTCGGAACCCTGGAAACTTCCGGCGGTATCCCGATAATCGCCACCGCGGGCCACGCGGGAGGGCGGTTCGTGCCCGCCCCGTCGATCAGGCTCAACGGGTCCGGGTATTTCTCCATACCCGACACGATCCGATTCTTTCATACCGACGAAAACGAGCGGGAAATCGGGTACGTATATTTTGAGGGGGCTTCCGCCGAACTGCCGAATTTCCTGGACAGCCCGCTTACCTGGGTATTCTATACGGGCCGATACGACGATCTCGGCTCCGACACGCTCATGCGAAAGGAACTGAACGACGGCATCGACTACCCGCGCTTCGGGTCATCCGCCCTCGCGTCGCTTTTTTCGAGCCACGGCGAGCTTCGCGGCACGGGCTTCGGGATCCAGTCGGTTCCGGGAAACGGTCCCGCGGTCCTCGCGCTCTACGGAAGCTGGAACGGCGCCGCCTGGAACGAGGCAGAGGAACGGAACGACGCGCAAGTCTCCTTCGTGACGGATACTGTCAGGTTCAACGCGTTCGGCGGCATGAGGATACGCCTCATATCCTCCGATACCAAGCTCAGGGCCGGATTTACCGCGAGCCTCGGGGACACCGGGGGAAACGAGGTCTTCGTCCAGCTCGGTTTGCTGGATTTCACGCCCGGTACCGGGCTCGAGCGGAAGGCCTACCTGATTTTCGAGCCGCGAATACACGCGGAGCACGCGGATTTCGCGATGGGCTTCTTTTCATCCCCCCTTTATTCGGACACCGAGGCGACCGACGCCTCCTACGAGGGAACATACATCGGCACGAACCTCCTCATCGCCGTCGGTTCCCTCGAGCTCGACCGTGTTCGCGGGGGATTGTCGATTTCCGGCGCCTTCGACCCGGAAAACCCGGGATCCGTCTCGCCCCTGACCTTCTCGCTGAACCCGTTCATATCCTTCGCGATATCCGACTACGTCCTCGATACGTCGATATCGATAAACCCATTACGACTCGCTGACCCGGCTACGGCCGGCGAAATCCGGGTTTCCCTCAAGGCGGTTTACTGATGAAACGAACGCTCGCGCTGGCGGCCATAGCCGCGTGTTCAATGCTAGGCGCGCATGCCCTGGATCTCGTGACGGAATGCGCGGCAAGTTCCTTCGGCCTCACGGCGGACGGCGGGTTCGATCCCGCGGTAATCCGGTACGGCGAATATTTCGAGGTGAGCGACCGGCTCTCGCCCAACCTCTTCGGCAAGCTCGCCTACGACGGCGACCCCGTGAACGGGAATTTGCTGTCCGCCCGGGCCATGTACCGGACGTCGTACCTGGAAATCGCCGCTGGCCCCTCCTTCGGCGTCTTGAACTCGACTGGAGCCGCGGGCGCGATCCCCGTTCTGTTCCAGCCCGGCCTGGGCCTGGGCTTCAAGGTAACCGCGCCGGGAATCGTCGTGGCGACGGCGGATACCGAGTTTGCCCTCCCCCCCGCGGTATTCAACGACGGGCAGGTCTTCCTCCAGAAAAGCGAGCTTTCAGCGGGTTTCTTCCTGCCGAACGTCCTCTGCACGCTGAAGGTCTCCCAGCGGACGAACAGCGCGGTCGACGGCACGGCCTCGAAAACGGGTAGCACCACCGATTACGGGTTTTATACGACGGCCTACAAAAAAGGTTCGATATTCCGCGTTTCGACGAATTTCATATATCGGGTTCTCGCCTATCGCGTTACCGACGATTCCTCTTCGGACCTTACGATCGGCAATCTGGTACTCGGCGCCGGGCTGATTTGCTCGCCGAAAGCCGAATACAGCATATTCGTCGACGGCGACGGTTCGCTGTATTCCTTCTCCCTCGGCGCGCCCATGACCGGGCTGGACCGATTCATGTTCAACCTTCGCGCCGGGGTCAGCCTGAGCCTGAGCTCCCCGGGAGGAGATTGACCCCGTCGAGAGGATGCGGATCATCTACGCCAGCCCAAGACGCAAAAAAGGCCGGAAAGAACGCCAGGTTCTTTCCGGCCTTTTTTCATGCCCGCCCGCTCG
>QKCE01000073.1 GCA_003245785.1 Spirochaetales bacterium
CTTGCACGGATGGATGCCCTGTACGCGCGGGCCATGGACTCGTTCAAGATACTCGCGGCCGGCGGTTTCAGCTCGGCCCTCGCCAACGAGGAAAAGAAAGTAATAGACATTTATAACGAGATGGGCCACGTGATGCAGGAAATCTGCAAGGAAGCCCCCGGAATCAAGGTCTATTCCTTCGAGACCGAGGAACAAAGCCACGCGGAAGCCTCTCGGGTAATCGCGAAGCTCCGCGACATCCGCACGGGCAGGAGCGAATTCCTGTACTATACCCAACGGGCCTTCGAGATGCTCTTCCGCCTCGCCTACAACCGCAACCATTCGGACAACAAGAATTATCTCGTGGTGAAAACCCCCGTTACCGCCCCGGTACAGAACTACGCGGTCCACAAAATTCCCGACATCGATTACAAGATCGAAAATTCCGTAATGTGCGTGCTCCTTCGCGGAGCCCTCCTGCCCTCGATGATCATGTCGAAGGAAATCGAGGAGTATTCCTCCCACGGGTACGTGACGCCCTTCGCGCTCTTCAAGATCAAGCGCGACGATTCCAAAAAAGAAAACAACATGGAATATATCCTGGACCTTGACCGCTCGTTCTTCAATATCGAGGACCTTAACGGCCGGGACCTGATTTTCGCGGACCCCATGAACGCGACGGGCGGCAGCCTCGTCACCGTCGTGAAATACCTGCAGGAAAACGGCGTGAAGCCGAAGTCCATCAGCTTCTTCAACGTCATTTCGGCCCTGAAGGGCGCCCTTCGGGTCGTTCGCGCGCTGGACGACTGCACCGTTTATACCCTCTGGATGGACCCGGTGCTCAATTCCTCCGCCTATATCATGCCCGGTCTGGGCGACGCCGGCGACCGCATCAACGGCAAGGATTCGGACGAGTACCCGAGAAACATTATCCAGCTCATCGCCGATTACGGTTCGGACATCTCCGGCCTTTACAGGTCACAGCTCCGGAAAATCGAGGATATAGTCCTGGGAAGCCATTGATGGAGAAAGGTTCAAGGCCCGCCGGAGAACCGTTTCGTCTGCTCACCGCCGTGGTCGCGGCCGCGATACTTTCGTCCTGTGCCCTCTCCCCCGCCTATACCCCCTACTCGGACATGGCGGCGGAAAACCTGTCCATCGCCGACGGGTATTTCGATATCGGCCAATACGACAAGGCCACGACGTATTACAAAAAGGCGCAACGGGCCGGGAAATACCGTAACGCCGCCGATTGGGGCCTCGCGCGCGTGGCAGCCCGCAAGGGCGACTGGCCGCTGGCGGTATCGCTTTTGGAGCGGCTTCATTCGATGGACGCTAAGAATTTCATGGTTACCGAGGCTTACGCCTACGCGCTAATCGCCTCGGGTAACGCCGAGAGAGGGGTAGGTCTCTACGAGTCCCTCGCGAAAGAACGGAACGACAGTCCCGAGGCCGCGGTAAATTACGCCGAAGCCTTGGTCCTGGCGGGTAAATGGGAAGACGCGCTCGCCGCCGCGGCCGAAGCTCGAAAGGCCTTTCCGGACGGCGATTCGCTCTCCCGGCTGGACGCGGTGGAAGAGAAAGCCCGGGCGGCCCACGCCCCGAAGGAAGACCAACGCGGGGATGCGGGAACCGACCAAGCCACGGTCGATCCGACCGTGGCTCCCGGGCAATAACCCGCATCCGCGACAGATACGCCCACGCGCAAAAAAAAGACCGCCCGATCGGGCGGTCTTTTCGTTCTTACGGGGTCGGACCTGCGGGGATTACCCCTCCAGCCAACCGAACCGTTTATGTTCCCGGGCCGCGAAGGCTTCCCCGAGCATCTGTTCGATACCCATCGCCTCGTAGATTTCCCCGGTTTCGTCCGCCTTCGCGCGGAGTACGGGATGCTTGGGCGAGAAAAGCACGCAGCAATCCTCGTAGGGCAGGATTGAGGTCTCGTAGGTACCGATGCGCTTCGCCACCGCGATTATCTCGTCCTTGTCCATTCCTATGAGGGGCCTGAGTACCGGGTAAGCCGCGAACCCGTTAGTGACGGTCAGGTTCTCTATGGTCTGGCTCGCGACCTGACCGAGGCTTTCGCCGGTCACGATCGCCTTCGCCCCGGTAATCCCGCAGGCCATGTTCGCGACCTTCATCATGCACATGCGGAGGAGGATCGTCGCGTAATCCGGCGGGGCGGAATCGCGGATTCTCTCCTGAACCTTCGTGAAGGGGACGACGTTCAGGTGGGTGCCCACCCCGTACCTCGCGAGTGTCTTGGCGAGGGTTTCCACCTTTTCCTGGGCCTCGGGGGAGGTATAGGGATGCGAATGGAAATAGAGGCAGTCGATCTTCATGCCCCGGGCCAACATGCGGAAACCCGCGACCGGGGAATCGATGCCGCCGGAGAGGAGAAGCAAGCCCTTCCCCCCGGTTCCGCATGGCAGACCGCGGTGGCCCGGGTGTTGGGAGCCGTACACGTAACACTGTTCGCGGACCTCGACGGTGATCGTCGCGTCGGGCCGATGCACGTCGACCGCGAGGATACCCTCGTCGTAAAGCGCCTCGCCGGATTCCCGGGAAATCTCGTACGAATTGAGGGGGAAGGCCTTGTCCGACCGTCGGGCCTCGACCTTGAAGGTTTTCGCCCCCGAGGCACGGGCCTTCAGCCCTTCGGCATACACGGCCTTTTTTATCGCCGCGATATCGCGGTCCACGATGGTCGCGCGGGCCCAGCCCGCGATGCCCACGAGATGGGTAAGCATGTACTCGACCGCGCCGGCGGAGGCTTCCGGCGCCTCGACGTACATTCTGCCCGCCCGCAACCGTACCCTGGCGTTTTTCCCCTCGAGATAGAGTTGCGCGTTCTGGGTGAGCCGCTGCTCGAAATCCTTGATATTTCCGCTTTTCAGCGTCAGTTCGCCGACCTTGACGAGGTATACGGCGTTGCGTTCCGGTTCCATTTTTTACGCCCCCATGAGTTCGGAAAGGGCCGCGACGAGGGCATCAGCCTCGTCGGTACCCGTAGAATGTCCGCTCGAAACCCGGAAGGCGTTTTGCCGCTGCGTCGGGTCGAGCTTCATCGATTCGAGGACCGGCCTCGATTTTTTTTTCGAGGAACAGGCCGAGCCGGTCGAAAGGTATATTCCGCGCTCCGAAAGGGCCCGGACGAGCACTTCCCCGGGAAAGCGCGAATTGGTGAATTGCGAGACGAAGGGGGAAAAACGGGAATCCCCGGGAATCCTCGAAGCCGGGATCGGCGTTATTCCGGGTATGGCGGCGACCCTGGCGAAGAGATCGACGGCCGTTTGGCGCCCGTCGAAGCCGGAACCGAGCCGCGAGAGGGCTTTCTCGAGGGCGTAGGCGAGGGCGACGGCCCCGGCGACGTTCTCGGTGCCGGGCCGCATGCCCCCTTCCTGGCCGCCGCCCCGCACGAAGGGTTCAACCTGTTTGGCGAGCCGGAGAAGGCCGATTCCCCGGGGACCGCCGAACTTGTGGGCGCTCAGGGCGAAGGAATCGATGCCGCGGACGTTGGGGTCGAAGGGAACCTTCCCGATCGCCTGAACGGCGTCCACGTGGAAATGGGGCTTCCGCTTTCCCGCGCACGCGGTTTCCAGGGCACGGGCGATCTCGGCTACGGGCTGTATGGCCCCGGTTTCGTTATTCACCGCCATCACGGCCACGTACGCCGTATCGTCCCGGACGGTCGAAAGGACGGCCTCGGGGGTTACGAGTCCTTCCCTGTCGGAGGGAATGACGAGGGTTTTCCAGCCCGCCTGCTCGAGGGCCTTCGCCTGTTCGGCGATCGCGGAATGTTCCACCCCGCTTACCGCCACGGTACCGCGGGAAGAGCGGAGAAGCAGGGCGAGGAGGGGCAGGTGGTCGGCTTCGGTCCCCCCTGAGGTAAAGACGAGTCCCTTCGCGTCGACGCCCAGGGCTTTCGCCGACCGCGCCCTGGCGTCCTCGAGGACCGCGCGGGCCTTTCTGCCGGGTTCGTGGACGCTGGAGGGATTATGCCAGAATTCCAGGGCGACCCGCGAATATTCGGCGATCGCTTCCGGGTCGGGCGGGGCGGTGGCGGCCCAGTCGAGATACGCGTTCACCCAAGGACCGCCCGGACGTCGCCGTCGGATACCGTTTGGAGCAGGGTCGAATTCATTTCCCTCTGGAGCACGAAACGTATCTCGCCGCCCTTTTTCTTCTTGTCGTTTTTCATGGCCGCGAGCAGTTCCCCGGACGCATCCCTGCCGCTCAGGGCGGGATGGACCGGGGCGACGCACCAGCCGTAGGACTCCAGAAGGGGCAGTACTTCGTCCCGATATTCGCCGTCGGTGATTCCGAGACGGCAGCCCAAGTCCAGGGCGCGGGCTATGCCCCACGCCACTGCGTCGCCGTGGCTCACCGTGCCGAAGCCCGCGACGCTTTCGAGGGCGTGGCCAAAGGTGTGTCCGAGATTGAGGAAGGCCCTCTCCCCGGTTTCGCGGAGGTCCCGCTCGACTACCCGGGCCTTTGCCTGTACGCAGCGCCGCACGATCTCGAGGAGGAGGCCGGGATCGCGGGCGAGTATCTCGTCCTTCCGTTCCTGCATGACCTGGAAAAGCTTCGGCGCGAAAAGGAGGGCCGTTTTGACGACCTCCGCGAGGCCGGACCGGAACTCCGCCTCCGGAAGGCTCGCGAGATGGCTTACGGAAACATGTATCGCGGAGGCGGGGTAGAAGGTCCCCACGCAGTTTTTCGCGTTGCCGAAATCCACGCCCGTCTTGCCGCCGATCGCCGCGTCTACCATGGCGAGAAGGGTAGTCGGGACGAGCTCGAGTTTCGCGCCGCGCATGTAGAGCGAGGCGGCGAAGGCGGCCATGTCCGTGATCACGCCGCCGCCGAAGCCGACGAAAAGGCTGTCCCTGCCGAGTCCCGCGCCGAGCGCCGCGGCGAGTATCGTCTCGATCGATTCAAGGTTCTTTTTCGCTTCCCCCGGTTCGAGGACGATCAGGGGCACGCGGGTATCGAAACCCGCGCTGGCGCGCAAGAGGGGGGCCGTGTTCGAGTCGGCGACATAGAGGCCGCCAGCGGGCCCGAAGGAAGGGACGGCGGCGCCGGGGTGAAATATAACCGAAACGTCGCCGGTTTGAACGGAGAAATTGAAACTGTCCATGGGGGGTATTCTAGTAGGTATTCTTGTCCATGGCAAGGAAGTCCGAACGGACCTTCTGGAGCCTCGCGAGCTCCCGGCCGATGGTCCTCGAGTAATCGAGATCGCCGGTGCCGATCCGTTCCCGCTCGTCTTCCCAGTCCTGCAAATCGAGGAGGAAGAGAAACCTGAACTCCCTCACGTTTGCCTTTTCCGCCCAGGTTTTGGCTTCGTTCCAGTAATACAGGGCGGCGTTATAGCAGGTTTCCGCGGTATTCAGGCTGTCGAGATTCTGTTCTTTCCACGGGGCGTTATAAAAATAAGCCACCTGCTTGTCCCATTTCGAGCCGAGCCTGAGGTGCTGCTCGACGAGCTTGAGATTGAGGTGCATCATCAAGAGATCCCTGTATTTTTCCCACTCTTTTTCGTTGGAAATCTTGCCCAGGGCGTAAAGTGGATTGCAGAAATCCGCCTCGACCGCCCGCTCGAGCCAATAAATATTTTCCATCGTATCGTCGGGATACTGGCTGTAATGCACGTGGTAGAGTTTGTAAAACTCTTCCTTGTACATGACGACCCAGGCGTGGGCGGGGGAGGGGAGGAGGGAAAAAATCGCGACGAGCAGGGGCAGAAGGAATGCCGATCCCGTCCGCGCTGTACGGTTGTTCACCTTTTGAATATCGGCAGTTTTCGGGTCTCGCTCCAGATTATTTCCGCTATCTCCCCGATCGGCAAGGAGGCGTCCACCGTAACGACCCTCATGGCCGGTTCATTTTCGGCGAAAAGGGGAAGGATTTCGAGATAACGATCGCGAACCCTTTTCTGGAATTCCCTTTTTTCGTAAATCTCGAGATCACCCCCCCGTCCCTCGACCCTGTCCATCGCCCGATCGGGGTCAAGGTCGAAGAAAAACAGGAGCTCGGGAAGGGGAAAGCCGGCGTTTGCGGCGAACGGTAGATCCCGGTCTCCCGCGGAGCCCTGATACGCGATGCTGGAAAAAAAATAACGGTCCGTGACGACCAATTCCCCCGCCGCGAGATGGTCGGAAATACCGCCTATCCCCCAGACGTGCTCGCCGCGGTCCGCCGCGAAAAGACGGGTCATGGTGTCCCCGGAATACGGCATCTCCCCCGACAGGGCACGCCGGATGAGCCTGCCGATCTCGCCGTTCGTGGGTTCGCAGGTAAACCAGGAGGGAATGGCGACTTCCCGGCACCGACGCTCGAGTTCCCGTATCTGGGTCGTCGTTCCCGTGCCGTCTATTCCCTCGAAGACGCAGAAATTGGGTAGGATCATGGATATGATAGTATCCGATTTTCTGGTATGATACTACTCTGGAATGAAACGCTCCCGCAACTTTGTCGCAATAGAGATCATCCTCTTTTTCCTCGTTCTCGCGGGCGCGTATCTATTGGCCGGTCCGGCGGGTAAACGGGTGGACATGGCGATCGAGTCGGCTAAAAACGGCCTCCTGGATAGGGTTTACGCCGAGACGGGCTTGACCCTGCGCTACGGTTCCATGTCTCCTTCCGTATTTCGTTCCCTTCGCATTCGGAACATGACCCTTTCGGACTCCGGAGGAGCCTTTACCGCATCCTTCCCCGACGTGGAAATCGATTACGGCATTGCGGATTTGCTCGCGGGCAAGGGCATTGCGGCGCTTCATCGGGTCAGCGTAAAGGGCGGAAGCGTGACGGTGAATCCCTCGGCCGATCCGGAATTCGCCAGGCGCGTCCTCTCTCTTTTTTCTTCCGCCCCAACCGACCCACCCGGGACCCCGGCCGAGACCGTCATGCCAGACCGCCTCGTCATCGACCTGTCATCCCTCCGCGTCGCCTATTCCGCCCGCGACTGGTCCGCGTCCTGCCTCGTGAAAAAGGGCACCGCCTCTTTCGATCCCGATGGCCTCCGGCTCTCCCTGGACGCCGACGCGCGATACCGGGACGCGCGGGGCAAGCGCGGATTCATCCCGTCGTCGGCCACCGCCTCGGTAAGCCTGGACGGGCGGTTTGACCCGACCCTGAGCTCCGGTACCTCCTCGGTTTCCCTCCGCAACCTGGCCAGCGATACGGTCTCGACCGACTCTCTCAGGTTCGCCGCCGCCTTTCGGGACGGCACGATACGGCTCGATTCGACGCAGGACTTGCAGCCCATCGATTTCAACGTCAGCATAACCCCGGCGACTTCCTCCATGTTCGGTACCTTCGCGTGCGAAGGTCTTTTTCCCCTCCGGTGGCTCAGGTTTTCCGGCGCGAGCCCGACGTTCGCCTCCCTCCGCGACCTTGAACTGACCGGTACGGGATCCTTCTCCTATACTCCCGGTACCTTCGCGTGGAAGGCCGACCTCGATTCCGTCCTCCCCAGGGCGTTTACGGGCGGCGGCAAGCTGGCCGCTTCCTGTTCGGGAACCAACGATATGCTGGAGCTCGATACGCTCGCCTACAAAGGGGCCCACGGCGAACTATCGGGAAATCTCCGATTCAACCTCGCCTCCTGGTCCGCCGACGGGATTCTCTACGCCCGGAATTTCCTCGTGTGGCGCGGGACCGAGATCACCGGCGATTTTTACTTCCAACCAGCGTTGGACGGCTCTGCCTGCGCGGTCC
>QKCE01000148.1 GCA_003245785.1 Spirochaetales bacterium
TTGCTTCAGATCGGGGTCTCGAAGGACTTTTTCGAATGCCGAGAGGGCATTCGCGTAATCATGACTCTCCTTGAGGAGTTTACCCTGATAGAAGTACGCTTTGGTATTCTTGGGATCGAGTCGGAGCGCGATATTGATTTCCTGCTTCGCGTCGGTCATTTGCTTGTTCCGGAAAAGGAGGAGCCCGAGGGCCGCATGGGCGCTCGCGTGTTTGGGGTCGGTTTCCACGGCTTTTCTATAGAATGAAATGGCCTGTTCGCTGTTGTCCCGTTGTTCGAAAAGCTGCGCGGCGTTATAATAATGCTCGGCCTGGAAGGGTTCCAGTTTTATCAGGAGGAGGTATTCCTTGAGCGCCTCTTCGGGTTGGTTGTATTTCAGGAAAAGCTGGGCGATCGTTTTCCGGAAGGTGGTTTCGGGGATCGACTTCGAAAATATGGCGGTCGAGTTGACCGCCTTGAATTCCATGAGCGCCAGTTCCGATTTGCCGTCCGCGAGATATGCCTTCCCGAGAAGGTACCTCGCTTCGGGATCCCGGGCGTTCCGGGTTATCATCATTTTGGCTTGCTTTATGGCCTGGGCGTTCTTCCCGCCGGCGATAAGTTTTTCGATTCCGGCCTTTTTTTGGGGAACGACGAGGGATTTAATCAGAAAAATCAGTAGAACGGTTATCCCGGTGCCGAGAATCAGGATGAAACCGATAAACATTGATGACATAAGTCAAGACTATAGCTTTTGTGGGGTATTGTCAAATATGAAAAAACTCGCCGTCGCCCGTAGATTCGCCCTCTCCGCCGTTTTGGCCCTGTTCGCCCTCGGCTCCGCGCAGGCGCTTGACTATTTCGCCGAGGGGGAGCGGCTGTTCCGGGCAAACAAGCCGGAAGAGGCGATTCCCATGCTTTTCCAGGCTTCCCAACTTACCGGAACGGATCCGAAGGTTTTCACCTACCTGGGCCTGTGCTATCAGCAAACCGGCAAATACGCCGACGCCATATCCACTTTCATGAAAGGGACTTCGGCGCCGGGAACGGACAGGAAAATCCTCTTTTTCGATGCGGGGAACGTGTATTACATCCAGAAACTCTTTACCGAGGCCGACACGATGTATACCAGGTCGATCGGTCTCGATTCGGCCTACGCCCCCGCCTACCTCAATCGCGCCAACGCGAGGGTCCAGCTCGGAACCTTCAAATCCGCGGTGGAAGACTACAGAACCTATCTCGTCCTCGACCCCGCCACCTGGCAAAGCGATTCGATACGGCAGTTGATCGAGCTGCTTTCCCAGGAAGTGGCGAAACAGGAGGACGAGGCGGCGAGGGTCGCGGCTTCGGCGGCGGCGGCCGAGGCGGAAAAGGCCGCAGCGGCGGAACGATATAAAAAGCTTTTGGACGACGTAAGCTCGACCCTGCAGTCAGTGCAAGACGCGAGCACCATCTCGGCTGGCTCGGAAACGATAATGGATTATGACGAGGAAGGACAACTTGAATAGTACCCAAAAAAAAATCATCGGCGCGGTCGCGGCCGTCGCCATCCTGCTCGCCCTCGCGGGGGGCGCCCTCGGAATCCGGGGAGCCATGAAAGCCCGCTCGGCGGCACAGATCGCCGAATACCGGCTCAACACGCTTACCCTGGTGAGAAATTACGTCGACAGGGGCGAATACGACCGGGCCCTCAACCTTTTGGACGAACTCTTGATCAAGAATCCCGACGATCCGGACGCCCAGGAGCTGATGGACGCGGTTCTGGCCGCCAAGAAAGCCCAGGAAGCGCTCGATTCGGGCTCGGGAGAGGCCGCCGAGCTGCGCGCCGCCCTCGAGGCCGCGCGACAGGCAGTGGCGCGAATATCCGCCGCTGCGGACGCCGCGCAGCGGGCCGCTTCAAAGATGGGTGAGGCGGGGAACGCCGCGGCGAAGGGGGCGGAAAACGCCGCCCAGGATGCCGCCGCGAAAGCCGCGGCAGATAAGGCCGCTGCCGACAAAGCCGCTGCCGATCAAGCGGCGGCGGACAAGGCAGCCGCGGACAAGGCTGACCAGGATAGGCAGCAAAAGGAGCAGGCCGCCGCCGAGGAAGCCCGTCGAAAGGCCCAGGAAGAGGCGCTCGCGGCCAAGAACGCCGACCTCCAAAAACAGATCCAGCAGGTGAACGAGCTGATTGCGAAGGGGAAAAGCAGCGCCGCCTCGGGAAGCCTCAGGTCCGCCCTCGCGAGTTTCGACGACGCGGAATCGAAGCTTCCCTCGGACGAAAAATCCTTCGCGGCCTCAAAGTACCTCGAGATGGCCCAATCCCTCTACGATATCGCCTCTTCCACGAAAGACAGTACGGTTCGGGACGAGTCGTTGAGCTCCGCCCTAGAATACGCGAATAAGTCCACCGAAGCCGATCCCTCCCTTGCCGCCGCGCATTACCTGAAGTCCCAGATTTACGACGCCCAATCCAAGGGGGACCTGTCTTACCAGGAGATCCAGGCCGCGGTGAAACTGGACGGGAATAACTATCTATATCTCTACGAACTGGGTAAAAAGCAATACATGCGAAAGCAGTACACCGACGCGGCCAAGAGCTTCACGGCCGTAACGAAACTGAAGCCTGATTTCGAGCCCGCCTTTTTCAATCTCGGCATGTCCTGGAAGGCTGTCGGCGACTCGAAGGCCGCGTTATCGGCTTTCAGGGGCGCGATCGGGGTCAAAGCCGATTACGTGCGCGCGCATATCGAAGTCGCCCGTCTCCTCGACCGGGGCGGCGATTTATCCGGGTCGGAGAAATCTTACCTGACCGCGCTGAAGTACGAGCCCGGAAACGTTTCGGCCCTACGCGAGCTCGCCGCCCTGTATACCAAGGCCGGAAAATACCAGGATGCCGAACGTTATTTCCGGGAAGCCCTGACCCTCGGTTCGAACGACGCCCAGACGAACTATAATATGGCGACCGTGCAGCTCGAGCTCGGAAAGCCGGCCGTCGCCCTGGATTACGCGAAAAAAGCCGTCGACGCGGACCCGAAGAACGCGGTGTACCTGTACGAATACGGGCTGGCGGGCGAAATGAACGGTATGCTCGACGTGGCGCTCCAGCAATATGCCCGATCCATCGCGGCGGACCCTAAATACGTCAAGCCCAGGGTCAATCTCGGGGTCATGTATCTCGACGCGAACCGGGTCGACGACGCCCTCAATCAACTACTCGCGGCGTACGGCATAGAGAAGGACAATTTCGAGGTGAACAACAATCTCGGAAAGGCGTACGGGCTGAAAAAGCAGTTCGACAAGTCGGTAGACCATTACGCGAAGGCGATGGCGAAGAATCCGAAGGATACCACGGTGAGGATGAACCTCGCCACGGCCTATATCAGCGCCGGGCTCCCGGAAAAGGCCAGGGACACCTACGCGGACCTCGTGAAGCTCGACCCGACTCAATGGGACGCGGCGTACGAGCTCGGGAAGCTTCACATAAGTTTGGGGGACAAGGCCTCGGCCAAAAAAGTACTGCAGGACCTCCTGACGGCAAACCCCTCATATTCGAAGGCGGGGGAAGTGCGGGCCCTGCTCGCGACGCTCTAGGAGCGATCGGGGCGGAACGCGCTCAGGTCCGCTTGACCCGGGCGTACAGTTCCGCCCTGTCTATCCTGGTCCATACGGGCCTTCCATGGGGACAGAATGGCTCTTCCAGGGCGAAGGCCTTCGCCGCGAGATTTCGCGCGGTAAGGGGGTCCAGCGCGTCGCCCTCCTTGCAGGCTGCCTTGCATGCCGCACCGGCGTAGAGCTTGGAGACGAGGGCCGACGCGGGGAGGGCAGTTTCGCGGAGCGCGTCTCTCAAATCCGCTTCCGAGCCGTTCCAGCGGATCGGGACCGTGGTAACTTCCCAAAGCCCCTCGCCCGCCTTTTCCACGGTGAATCCCGCCGCCCGTAATCCTTCCCTGCGCCCTTCGATCGAACGGTCCTCTTCGGGGCTCCGGGTATCCACCCGGTAGGGGATCAGCAATTCCTGTACCCGGTCCGCCGTAGCGACGAGTTCGTCGTAAAGGATCCGCTCATGGGCGGCGTGCTGATCTATCGCGTAGAGGGCGTCGTCTTTTTCCACGAGAATGAACGTTCCCAGGGTTTGTCCCAGGTACCGGAAGGGGAGAGGAGAGTCGTCGATACCTCTTGGCCCGGGTGCATAGTTTTGACCTGCCCCAAGCGCGTCCCGACGGGGCTCGGCGTTGCCGAATCCAGTAGAATCGGTTTCGGGCCATCGCGCGACGGCCGAATCGGCGGCTGTGAAGGCCTTCAGGTCATTGAAGGGGCGGGGGGCCTGGAAACGGGTCGGTTCGCCGTCATTCCCTACGCTCCGGAACGCCGGGGCGGAAAATCCCCGGATTCCGGAAAAATCCCCTTGAGAGTCGGCCTTCCCGCCCGTCCTCTCGACGAGGGCGATGGCGTAGCGCCGGAAAAAATCCCTGACTGTCTGGCTCACCGCGTGGTGAATGGCCCCGGAATCCCTGAACCGGGCTTCCCGCTTGGCGGGATGGATGTTGAAGTCGACGAGGGAGGGGTCCACCGTCACGAATAGCGCCCCCGCGGGATGCGTTCCGTTCGGGAAGTGTCCCTCGGTTCCGTATTCCATGGCCTGAAGGAGGCCGTATTCCTGAATGCGCCGGCCGTTAACGAAGACCATGAGGTCCCGCCTGTCCGCCCTCACCACGTCGGGACTGCCTATCACGACCGAAAAATCGAATCCGTTGCCGGACCCGGCGAGTTCATGAAACAGGGTATCCGGCTCCTTCGGTCCCATGGCGGCGATCCAGCGATCCCTGTACGTCTCTACCCGGGGAAGCACGTCCCGGGGCTTTCCGTCGACCGTGAGCCGGAATTCGACGGTCGGCCACGCCAGGGCCTTTTCGGTAAAGGCCTGGCGGCAAAGGGATGTTTCCGCCGCGGGACGCTTCAAAAATTGGCGCCGGGCGGGAAAGTTCTCGAAAAGCCCGGAGACGCCGACGATCGTCCCCTTTGCGCACCGGGATGGCTCGACCCGGCCGTCGATCAGTTTCCAGGCCTCGCGGCCGTCCCGGGTGGTTGTAATTTCGAGGCGGGCCACGGCGTTGATCGACGAGAGCGCCTCGCCCCGGAAGCCGAGGGTAGTCAGTGAAAGAAGATCGTCCTCTCGGGCGATTTTGCTCGTGGCGTGGGTGTGCGCGCAAAGGCCGAGATCGTCCCGGGTCATGCCGCAACCGTCGTCGGCGACCCGGATGGATTCGATTCCTCCGCCGGCGATTTCCGCCGTTATCTTTCCCGCCCCCGAATCGATCGCGTTGTCGAGGAGTTCGCGGACCACCGCGGCAGGCCGGTCGATCACCTCCCCTGCGGCGATTTTTCTCGCCACCGAGGGCTCGAGTTCCCGGACCGGCCGGTAGGCGCCGTCCCCGGGGGGTAGGTCAGTCATCGGATTCCTGGCCCGAGAAAAGGTCTAGTTCGGGCTTTTCGTCCGGGGCGGCGGGTTGGTTCATGAGAATCTGAATCTTTCCCTCGATCTTGTCGAGGTCTTTTTCGAGGGCCTTCGCGAGCTTGATTCCTTCCTCGAAGCACGCGAGGGCGTCCTCGAGGCCGATGTCGCTCTCCCTGATCCTGTCGCTCAGGGCCTCGAGCCGTTCAAGCCGTTCGTCAAAATTCTTCATCGGTTATCTCCTCGCCTCATTCGGCCGCTTTTCCTTCGCTAACCCTTACAACCCGGGCGGTTAGTCGCCCTTGGGCCGGCGTAATTTCCAGTAACGAGCCTTCCGGCGCCGTCCGGGCGTCGCGGAGGATTTTTCCGTCCGCGGTCCTTACCATAGAATATCCCCTCCCGAGAATGGCCTTCGGGTTTCCGCCCTCGAGAGCGAGGGCAAGAAGCTGGACGCGGTGCCTGAGGGAGGTGACGAGGTCGCGCATCCCGGCGAGGAGCGCTTCCTTCGCGTCGTCGAAACGGAGAAGAACGGGCTGTTCGATCCGCCGGAAAAGCAGTTCCAGGGAGTCGGGGGAAAACCGCGAGAGGGTGAGCCGGACCCGCTCGACCCGGGTTTCGAGGGCCGAGGCAAGGGTTTCCGCGGCCGAGGCGATCGCGCCTTCGAGGTCCGAAAGGAGGGGCGTCACGAGTTCGGCCGCGGCGGAAGGCGTCGGTGCCCTCACGTCCGCCGCGAAATCCGAGAGTGCCCAATCGATTTCGTGACCGACCGCGCTCACCACGGGAATCCGCGAGGCGGCGACCGCCCGGACGAGCGCCTCGTCCGAGAAGGGGAGAAGGTCTTCGAGGGACCCGCCGCCCCGGCCCAGGATGATTACGTCGCCGAGATCGAAGCGATTGGCCGTTTCAAGCTGGCGAATCAGGACGGGCGCGGCCTCGCCGCCCTGTACGGGCGCGGGAAGCACAGTCACCCCGACGCGGGGGTTTCGCCGCCTCACTATTTGCAGGATGTCCCGGACCGCGGCTCCTGTAGGACTGGTAATTACCGCGATGCGAAGGGGGAAGAAGGGAATGGGGCGTTTTCTCGATTGATCGAACAGGCCTTCCGAGGCCAGCCGCTGCTTTCTCTCCTCGAGCAACCTGAGAATGTCGCCGGTTCCCGAGGGATCCATGGCGTCTACTATGATCTGATAGGAACCCCGGGCGCCGTACACCGAAAGGTTTCCCGTCGCGCGTACCAGCATGCCGTCCCGGGGCGTGAAAGAAAGATACCTGCTTTTCCCCTTGAACATGACCGCGGATATGGCGCTTGCCTCGTCTTTGAGGGTAAAATAGAGATGCCCGGTGCTCGAGGGCCTGCAATTCGATATTTCCCCCTCCACGGTCACCGAGGGGAAGCTCCGTTCGAGGAGCTCTTTGATCATCGAGGTGATATCGGAAACGCTCAAGGTAGGAAGGATCGGTGCCATCGAATGAAGGCTACCATGTCGGGCGACTTTCCTCAAGCGGATTTTGCCCGTTGCCGATATTGAAGACAACATGAAAGCCATAGCCATAGTTTTTGCGGGAAATCTCGGCGCCTTCGCGACCAAACCACTGAACGGAGGGCCGTCCGCCCTCGAACGCGCCATCGCGAACGCGCGGGCTTTGCCCGGGGTAGGGAAGACGGCGGTCTTTGCCGATTCCCCTGAATCCATCGCCTTCGCGGGGGGGGCCTTAACGGGCGTCGAAACCGAATTCGAGCGCGAATGGACCGCCAAATCGTTCTTTTCGCGACTCTTGAAGCTTGCGCAGGAGGCGGAGCACGTATTTATCGTGAAGGGTGATGAGCCCTACCTCGATCCGGATTTCTCCAAGGCGCTTTTCGACCAACACCTGCGTTACGCGGCGGAATACACCTTCGCCGACGGGTATCCCGTCGGTCTTGCCCCGGAGATTCTCGCGTCGGGAATAGTGCCCGCCCTGGAGCGCCTCGCCGACGGGAACCAATTCCCCCTGCCCCGGGATTTCACCTTCGAGACGGTCAAGAAAGACATCAATTCCTTCGACATCGAGACCGACATATCGCGGGTCGACCACCGTCAGCTCCGCCTGAACCTCTCCTGCGACACCAAGCGTAACGCCCTGCGTACCGCCGCGTTCGAGGGAATCACGAAGGCGAACTGCGACGGGTTTATCGCCGCCCATGCCGACGCGCTCTATTCCCTGCCGGCCTTTTACGCGATACAGGTCGCAGG
>QKCE01000315.1 GCA_003245785.1 Spirochaetales bacterium
CCGAAGCGGTTGACCAGGTTTTTCTTCCTGATAACCCATTGGTCATTGTCCGGGGTAGTGCCCCGGCACGCGAAGTGAAACATGACCTTGTCCTTGGTCGAGATATCGATCGTGACCGCCAGCGCCGAGGAGCGGGCGCGTTCTACCAGGAGGGAACCGAGTTCCCAGGCCTCGTCCTCGTTGAAATAGGGGAAGCAAAGCTCCGCTTCTTCCCTCGCGAGATCTTCCAGTGATTCTTTCATGTACCCAGTATCGCGCCGAATTCAAGCCGACGCAAGGCGCCGCGGAAAACCGGGGGACCGGTTCGGCGAAGTCGTGCTATGATTGTCCCATCATGGAAATTACCGAAGCCCGGGCCCTCCTCGATTCCCGGGGCGTGAAAGGCGGGGAGATAACGAAAACGACGGGGAGTTTCGGGAAGGAAATCTTCCTCGTCGACGATTCCCTGGTGCTGCGGGTTTCCGCCGCGCCGCCGGACGGGGAACTCGCTAAATTCGATCGCGTCCGGGACCTTCCCGGGGTTCCCCGGGCGCTCGACTCGGGCTCCTGGAAAAGCGGGACGCGCGCCGGGGCGGCGACCCTTTACTGGGTCCTCGTCTCCCTCGTGCCCGGCGAGGAGCTTTTCGATACCCTCGACGCCCTCGACCGCGACGCCCGGGAACGGGTCGCCCTCGGAATGTCGGGCTTCCTCGACCGCCTTCACGGGATCCGGGGGGAAACCTACGACATCGGCCACTACGTTCCCGTGATCGGCTCCTTTCCGGGTTCCTGGAAGGCGGGCCACCTCGCCTACCGGGATTGGCTATTGAAGGAACTCGGCGGCCTGAGCCTCGATGCCCCGGGCCGCGGAATTGTCGCGCGGTGCGGCGATTGGATCGACGCCCACGCGGACTGCCTTGAATACGAAGGAGGGCCCTGCCTCCTTCACAACGACTTTCACCCGAAAAACGTGATCGTCCGGGAAGGCGCCTTCTCCGGGGTGATCGACTGGGAATGTTCCCAGTGGGGCGAGCGGGACTTCGAGCTCGTGCACTTCGTCCATTGGGCCCTTGCCCCCGTCGGCACGGAAATGAAGGCGGGACCCGAGCTTCCCCTGCACCGGATCGCCGCCGCCTTACTCGCGGCGCAATTCCGCTCGTCGCCGGTTCCCCGCGCGGCGGAGCGCCTTCGCACCTACCTTCTCGAGCACGACCTTTTCCAGATCGTCCTGAGCAAGGGCGCGCGGAAAGATATCTATTACCCGAGGCTCGCCCGCTGGCTCGACGGGGAATCCGACCGGTTCCTCGCCGATTGGGGCGTGCTTCCTGATTCCAATGGAGGCATGCAGTGAATATCGAATACAGGCCGCTCGTCGCGGGCGACGCGGGGGAATACCACGCCCTCGTGAACGGGGTGAAGGACGAGGGAAAGTACCTCTTCGCCACCCTCCGCTTTCCCCGGGAGGATACCGAAAAATATCTCGCCCTCCACGAGGCCTCCGGTTCGCCGATCTGGGGCGCCTTCGCGGAGGGCGCCCTCGTCGGGTGGGCGGACTACAACCGGGGCGGTTTCCCCGAGGTGGCCCACACGGCCTCCCTCGGCATGGGCGTCAGGGACGGCTTTCGGGGCGCCGGGATAGGCACTGCCCTCCTCGAGCGCTGCGTCGCCAGCGCCCGGGAGGCGGGAATCGAAAAGCTCGAGCTCGAGGTGTTCGGGAGGAACGGGGCGGCGTACGGCCTCTACCGCAAACTGGGATTCCGCGAGGAAGGCCGGCGCGCGAGAAAGCGGTTCTTCGGTGGGGAGTACGACGACCTCGTCATGATGGGGCTTTTCCTTTCGGAGGCAAGCGTATGAGGGTGTGCATTTACGGCGCGGGCTCCCTGGGTACCGTGCTGGGCGCGTATCTCGCCAAGGCCGGGACCGACGTCGAGCTCGTGACGCGGAACGCCGCCCACGTGCATTTCCTCAACGAACGCGGCGCCCGGATTACCGGCACCGTGAGCATGACCGTCCCGGTAAAGGCCCTCGCCCCCGACTCGATGGCCGGGGCTTACGACTGGATATTCCTCATGACCAAGCAGCACGACAACCCGGAGGTCGCGAAAGGGCTCGCGGGCTACCTCGGCCCCTCGGGCGCCCTTTGCACCTTCCAGAACGGGATACCCGAATACTCGGTCGCCGAGGCGATCGGCGAGGACCGGGTCTACGGCTGCGCGACGGGGTGGGGCGCGACCCTGAAGGGCGACGGCACCTGCGAGCTCACCTCCGACCCGGAGCACCTGGTCTTCAATATCGGGAAGATGGCGGGCACGGACCCGGGGAAACTCGCCGAGCTCGAGGGCCTTCTCCGCGCGATGGGGACGGTCGTGGTCGAGAAAAACTTCATCGGCGCGAGATGGTCGAAGCTCCTCATAAACTGCGCGTTCAGCGGGGTTTCCGCCGTCCTCGGCTGCACCTTCGGCGAGGCGGCGAAGGACCGCGAGTCCCGGAAGGTCATCCACGGCGTCATGAAGGAGTGCATCGACGCGGCGAGGGCGGAGGGCGTGACCCTCGAGCCCGTGCAGGGCAAGAACATCGCCGCGCTTTTCGATTACCGGTCGGCCCCGAAGCGGATGATCGCCGAGGCCCTCCTGCCCCTGGCGATAAAGAAGCACGCGGGCCTCAAGGCGAGCATGCTCCAGGACCTCGAGGCGGGGAAGAAGACCGAGGTGGATTTCATCAACGGCCTCGTGTGCGCGGCCGGCGCGCGGCGCGGCGTGCCGACCCCGCTCAACCGCCTAGTCGTTGACCTGGTGCGCGGGATCGAGTCCGGGGCGCTTCGTCCCGGTTTCGAAAACCTCGCGCGGTTCGAGAAAAGGGAAAACTGAAATGACGGAGACCGAAGCGACGAAGTTCCCGAAAGGCCCGGACGGGGAGGGCGGCGATCCGTCCCTGCCCCCGCTTGAAGGAATAGACCTCGGCAGCCTGGAGCTGCTCGCCCGCGGGGGCCAGTCCCGGGTGTATGCCTTCGGCGACGGGGAAGTGCTGCGGGAGCCGATGCGCGAGGCGGACTACAGGCGCATAGAGTACGAGTACGGGGTATACCGGGCCGTGCAGGGGAAGCTCCCTGTCCCCAGGGTCCGGGGCCTCGCGTGGGTGAACGGGAAGCCATGCATCGTCATGCAAAAAATCCCCGGGCCCGACTGGTACGGCGCGCTCCGCCGCGATATCCTTTCCCTCCTTTCGCTTCCGAGGCGGCTCGCGGACCTTCACGCCCGGGTCCTTCGGACCGAGGTTCCCGAGCCGCTGGAAAACCACCGGGGAAAGGCGACCTTCTGCGTGAACGCCTCGGCCGTCATCGGCGATGAGGTCAAGCGGAAGGTCCTCGCCCTCATGGACGCCCGGGCCGACGGCGACGCGCTCTGCCACGGGGACTTCCACCCGGGGAACGTGATCGCGGGACCCGGGGGGGAGTCCATCATCGACTGGTCCTCGGCCTCGAGGGGCTCGCCCCTCTTCGACGTCGCCCATACCTATCTCCTTCTCGTGAACACCCCAAGGCTCGAGGGGGTCGGCGACGCCGAGTTCCGCTTTCAGCGCCGGATAACCCGCTTCATCGGGGTCCGCTACCTCAGGCGGATCGTCCGGACCATGGGCCTCGACCCCTACGCGCTTTGGGACTGCTTTCTCGTGAAGGCCGCCGAGCGGAGCTTCTACGGCCTTGAAAACGAAAAGCCGGTTCTCGCGCGCTTTCTCGCCGAATCGGTCGACGCTCCCGCCCGGGACTTGCGGAAGCTTACGAGGCTTTACTGAACCCGGGCGCCCGGAAATACCCAGCTAATTTTTACGGGTTTCTCCCCTAATATTTCGGGTTATGCCCGGCTCCGGCGCGATGGTACCATAACCCGTCGGCAATACCGCCCCCCGGGGCGACGAACGGGATATGGGAGTCGTTTTTGAGAAACCTCGAACCGCCGCTTTCGGGCGTCAGGCGCGCCGCGGCAGATTATACGGAAATAGCGCTCAGGGTGGCGATCGTCTTCCTGATCGCGATGCTCTTTTTCCCCGGCCTGAACCCGGCCAGGATAAGCGAGAAAATCAACAGGAACATGTCGCTGTTCAGCTCGGGCTTCCTCTACGGTAGCCTGGTGGCCGACATGGGCCGCCTCCTCGCGAGGCAGTGGATCCCCGCGGGTACCATGCGCCTCCTTTACTTCGCGAGCATGCTCTCGTGCCTCGGCATTTTCGCCGCGGGGGCGGGCGCCGCGATGTCCATGGGCAACGCGCGATTCAAGCGCCTCGCCCATATCGGGGAAATCGCCGGAGGGGCCGCGGTCCTCGTCGGCATGCTCGGCATCCGGTTCGCCCATTACCAGCTTCTCACCCTTTCGGAACTGGACAAGTCGAAGCCGATGCTGCCCGTCGGCCTTACAGTCACCCTCTCGGCGGGGGCGGCGGTGCTCCTCCTCGCGATCCTGGCCCTCGCCCTGTCCGCCGCCCCGGCGAAGGACGAAAAATACGAGATGGACCTCCGGATGCAGCTATTCCTCATGCTCCTGCCCTTCGTCCTCCTCGTGTTCCTCTTCAACTACCTGCCCCTCTTCGGCTGGCGTTACGCCTTCTTCGACTACAAGGTGGGCGACGTGCTCACCATGGACAAGTTCGTCGGCTTCAAGTGGTTCACCTACCTCTTCCGGAACGAGGCCACCAGGCGCGACGTGGTCCGGGTCCTGACGAACACCCTCGCGATGAGCGCCCTCGGGATCGTCACGAGCTGGTTCCCGATGGCCTTCGCGATCTTCCTCTCGGAAATCCGGAACACGAGGCTCCGCCGGATGATCCAGACCCTCACGACGGTGCCGAACTTCATCTCCTGGGTGCTCGTGTACGCCGTCGCCTTCTGCATCTTCAGCACCGACGGCTTCCTCTCGAGCCTCATGGTGAACGCCGGCGCCTGGGCCTCGGGCAAGAACCTGCTCATGGGCGACTCGCATATCTGGCTCAAGATGCTCGCCTGGGGCGTGTGGAAGGGCCTCGGCTGGAGCGCGATCATGTACATCGCGGCGATCACCGGGATAGACCAGCAGCTCTACGAGGCGGCGACGGTCGACGGGGCGGGTCGGTTCGGGAAGATGTGGCACATCACCCTCCCGGAGCTGATCCCGACCTTCATGGTGCTCCTTCTCCTCGCGATCGCGGGAATACTCAACAACGGGATGGAACAATACTTGGTCTTCGAGAACGCGACGAACACCGACCCCATCACGGTGCTCGACCTGTACGTGTACAAGCTCGGGATCGGCAAGGGTTCCATTCCCCTGTCGACCCTGATCGGGATGGTGAAGTCCCTGGTAAGCGTGGCGCTCCTGTTCGGCGCGAACTGGATATCGAAACTCGTCCGCGGCTCGACGATCGTGTAAGGGAGGCAAGGGATGATACGTAAACCCAAGGTCGGCGACGCCGTTTTCGAAACGGCGAACCACGCGTTCTTCATCGGCTTCACGCTCCTTTGCGTGTTCCCCTTCTATTACCTTTTCATCAACACGGTAAGCTCGAACGACCTCGTCCGGAAGGGCCTGGTGAACTTTTACCCGGTGAAGATCCATTTCGACAACTACCTGAAGCTCGCCCAGGTGGGCGACCTCATGCGGGCCTTCCTGGTCTCCGTCTCCCGCACCGTGTTCGGCACGATCCTCACGGTGATGGCCTCGGGCTTCGTCGGCTACCTCATGACGAAGAAGGAACTGTGGAAGCGGAAGTTCTGGTATCGGTTCATGATCGTCACCATGTACTTCAACGCCGGCATCGTGCCCTGGTTCCTGAACATGCAGATGCTCGGGCTCACGAACAACTACCTCGTGTACATAATCCCGAATATCATGAACGTCTTCAACATCATCATGGTGAAGACTTATATCGAGTCCATACCGGCGGAGCTCGAGGAGAGCGCGGCGATCGACGGCGCCTCGGTCATGACCATCTTCGCGAGGATCGTCTGGCCCCTGTCGAAGCCGATCCTCGCCACCATCGCGGTGTGGAGCGCGGTCCTCAACTGGAACTCCTTCATGGACTCCCTCATCCTCATGCAGGCTCGGCCGGCTCTCTTCACCCTCCAGCACCGCCTATGGATTTACCTCAATACCACGAGCAACCTCAAGCAGCTCATGTCCACGAGCACCACGGGCCTCAGCGAGGCGCTCATGAACGACATGCTCAACATCAAGGTGGTGAAGTACACCATCGCGATGGTCACCGCGATACCGATCCTCGCGGTGTACCCCTTCATGCAGCGGTATTTCGAGAAGGGCATCATGCTCGGCGCCGTGAAGGGCTGACCCCCGTTTTTTCTCGTCGAAAAGCCGGCCGTAGGCGGGCATTTTATAAGGAGGAATCATGAACAGTTTACGGAAAGCCGCGCTCGCGCTCGCCGCCTGCGCCGCCCTCACGCTCCCCGCCTTCGCGGGCGGTAAGCCCGACGCGGGAAAGCCCGCCGCCGGAACCGGCATGGACAGCGTCATCCCGAAGGAGACGGTAACCCTGCAGGTCTTCGACCAGCTCGCCAACTATTCCGGCCTGCAGGCCGGCTGGTTCGCCGACGTGATGCTCAAGAAGTTCAACGTCAAGCTCAACATCATCCCGGACCCGGACGGCGTGTACGAGACCCGCATGGCCTCGGGCAACCTCGGCGACCTCGTGATTTGGGGCAACGACCAGGAAGAGTACGCCAACGCCTGGAAGGCCGGCATGCTCTTCGACTGGGACGACGAGGGCCTCCTCGACAACTACGGCAAGTACATCAAGGCGACCTTCCCCTACGCCCTCGAGAAAAACCGGAACATTTCCGGCGGCAAGCTCTACGGCTACGGCTACCGCGTGTCCAGCTCCCCGAAGAACCGCCAGGAATTCTTCTACACCTGGGACCTCCGCTTCGACCTCTACGAGAAGATCGGCAAGCCCCAGATCAAGACCCTCGACGACCTCGTGGCGGCCCTGAAGAAGATGCACGACGCCTGCCCGACCGACGACAACGGGAACCCGACCTACGGCGTGTCCCTCTTCAACGACTGGGACGGCAACATGGTCATGGCGGTGAAGTCCACCGCGACGGCCTTTTACGGCTACGACGAGTTCGACTTCGGCCTCTACGACCCCTCCAAGCAGCAGTACCATCCCTTCAACGAGAAGAACGGCCCCTACCTGACCGCCCTCAAGTTTTACAACAAGCTGAACCAGCTCGGCCTCGTGGACCCGGATTCCCAGACCCAGAAGTACAACGGCATGAGCGAGGATTACCAGAACGGCACGGCCTTCTTCAACATCTTCAACTGGATGGCCAGCGGTACCTACAATTCCGACGCCCACAAGGCCGCCGGCAAGGGCATGTACCCCGTCGCCCCCGCCAACGCCACCCCGATCGTGTACGGCCAGAACGTCTACGGCGGAAACCGCATCTGGTCGATCGGCGCCGACACCGAGTACCCCGAGCTTTGCATGGCGATCCTCGACTGGCTTTCCACCCCCGAGGGCTTCCTCACCGCCCAGCGCGGTCCCCGGGGCGTCGTCTGGGATTACGACGCGAAGGGCTATACCTACCTGACCGAGCTCGGCAAGAAGACCGTCGCGGACCCGAACGGGACCATGATGCCCGCCCCCTACACCGGGACCTGGCGCGACGGCAGCTTCCAG
>QKCE01000344.1:0-14980 GCA_003245785.1 Spirochaetales bacterium
CCGGGACGATTTTCGCGGGCGCTGCGCCCTGTGGGCGGCGGAGGCGAGCGCCGACGATACGGCGGGCGCCGACGATACGGCGGGCGCCGCGCAACCGGCGACCGGAAAATCGAGGGCCGCGGCGGGCTGGCTCGCCGACCTGCAGCGCGGAGCCGCCCTGGCGGACGATAACCCCGCCTACGAACTGGAAACCCCGATTGTGTACAACGAGGCCCTCGACGGCGTCACCGTGGCGGACGAGATCAAGCTCCTGGTAATCGGGGACAACCCGGGAAAGGACGAGCAGCTCGCGAAAAACCGCCGCTATCTCGTGGGCCAGGCGGGGAAGCTCGGCGCGGGATTTTTCCGTTCCAACCCGGCCCTCGGCGTCGATTTCCGGAAGAACGCCCTCATATTGAACAAGACGCCCATCCACACGGCGAAGACGAAGCAGCTCGCCTGGATCGCAAAAAACGGAGGGGAGCGGTTCGCCCGCCTCTTTTCGGAAACCCAAGCCTGGATGGCCGAGCGGACCGTCGGCCTCGCCCGGGAACTCGGCTGCGGGATATGGCTCGTGGGCTACGGCGAGCTCCGCGAGAGGGGTCTTTTCGCCGAATACGCGGGCGCCCTTTCTCGCGCTGCCGGCGCCCATGCCGCGGCCGACGGGCCGGTCGGACCGTCGGCCCCTCCCTCCCCCCCCATCGGCCCGAAGATCCTTCTTTTCCAGCATTTTTCCATGAACCGCTTCTCCATCGACCTGAAGGAGCGGTATAATCCCGCCGAAGACCTCGAAACCAACCTCGAGCGGATAGGGCTGCTGCATCGCCGGGAAATCCTGGGCTGGTAGCGCCGCCGGGGGCGGGTCCCGAATGGCCGGGACATTATCGCGGGACCGAATGGCCGGTCCCGTTGCGGGCCGGTCTCCCCGCGGGAAGAATCCAATGCGCGTCACCAAACCTATCGCCTACGCACTCGCCGTCCTGACCGTTACGGTCTGGAGCGTCACGTTCCTTTCCACGAAGGAGCTCCTCTCGAGCTTTACGCCGGTGGAAATCCTCGTATACCGGTTCGCCCTCGCCTGGCTCGTCCTCGCGATCGCGCACCCCAAGTTCCGCCGCCCGGCAAGCCTCGGGGAAGAACTCACGTTCCTCCTCGGCGGCGCCTTCGGGGGGGCCGTGTACTTTCTCGGGGAAAATTACGCCCTCCGCTATTCCCTCGCCTCGAGCGTGTCCCTCCTCGTGTCCACCGCGCCCCTTCTCACGATTTTCGCGGTGCGCGTCTTCCTTCCCCGGGAAGCCGAGGCCTCGACGCCGGCGAAACGGACCCTGGCGGGGTCCCTCCTCGCCCTGGCGGGCGTGGCCCTCACGGTCCTCAACGGGCGCTTCGTCCTGGGGCTGAACCCCGTCGGCGACGCCCTCGCCCTCCTTTCCGCCTCGTCCTGGGCGCTCTACACCGTGGTGGTCCGCCGACTCGGCAACGGCTATCACCCCCTGTACGTGACCCGGAAAATCTTCTTCTATACCCTCGTCTCGATGGTGCCGGTCCTCGCCATTTCCCCGGTCCGGCTCGACTTTACGCCCCTCCGCGACCCGAAGCTCCTGGGCAACCTCGCCTTCCTCAGCCTCGTCGCCTCCTCCCTCGCCTACGTGGCATGGAACGCGGCGATAAATACCCTCGGCGCGACGAAGGCGAACAATATCATCTACCTGATCCCGGGGCTCACGCTCCTCTTTTCCGCCCTCATCATCGGCGAGCCGGTGACGCCGGTCGCGGTCGCGGGGGCGGGACTGACCGTGGGCGGCGTCTGGCTCGCCTCGGCGCCCCGGAAACCCTCGCGCAAAAAGGAACGGAAAGCCGCATGAAACCGATTCGCCTTTTCGAGGACAAGGCCTTTTACTCCGGCCTTTTCACGATCGCCCTCCCGATCATGTTCCAGAATTTCCTGAACTCCCTGGTGAACATGGCCGACACGGTGATGATCGGCCGCCTGGGCACCGTGGAGATCGCGGGGGTCGGGCTCGGCAACCAGGTCTTCTTTTTCTTCAATATCCTTTTGTTCGGGATCGTGTCCGGGGGCGGGGTGTTCACCGCCCAGTTCTGGGGCAGGCGGGACCTCTCGGGAATCCGGAAAACCCTGGGGCTCTGCCTCGCCCTTTCGCTCGCCCTCGCCCTCGCCTTCCTCGCGATTTGCCTCGCCGCCCCGCGCTTCGTGATCGGCCTTTATTCGAACGACCCGGCGGTGGTCGCCACCGGCGCGGCCTACCTCAGGACCCTCGCCCTGTCCTTCGTTCCCTTCGGGATCAGCTTCGCCTTTACGATCATGCTGAGGACCGTGGAAAAGGTGCACCTCGCCACCGTGTCGACGATAATCTCGCTTTCGATAAACGTCGCGCTCAACTGGGCCTTCATTTTCGGCTTCGGCCCGATTCCGGCCATGGGGGTGCTCGGCGCCGCGCGGGCCACTGTAATCGCCCGGACGATCGAGGCGCTCATCATCGTGACGGTAACCTACGCGCGCCGGTATCCCCTCGCGGGACCCGCCCGGGAGCTCCTCGGCTTCGACGCGCGCTTCGTGAAGGGCTATTTCGCCGTCGCCTTCCCGGTGCTGGTGAACGAGTTTCTCTGGTCATTCGGCATCACCATGCAAAGCGCGATCTTCGCGCGCACCCATACCGACGCCATCGCGGCCTTCAATATCACGAACACCGTGTCGGGCCTTGCCTGGGTCGTGTTCATTGGCCTCGGGAACGGCGTGGCGGTGATGATCGGGAAAAAGATCGGCGAGGGAGAGACTGGCCGCGCGAGGGACTACGCGTCGCGGATCACGCGGTTCGCGCCGCTTCTCGCGGTCTTCGTGGCGACCCTCCTGGTGCCGGTGTCGCGGGTGCTGCCCTTCCTCTTCAACGTGAACGAGTCGGTCTTCGCCATCGCGAACGCCATGTTCGTCATCCTGGCGATAACCTACCCCTTCCGGGCCTTCAATATGTCCATGGTGATCGGGGTGTGCCGGGCCGGGGGCGACACGAGGTTCTGCGCGGTCTACGACGTGCTCTTCCTCTGGGTTCTCGCCCTTCCCCTCGCCGCCGTCGCGTCCTTCGCCCTCGGCGCCCCTGCCTGGGTCGTGTACGCGGCCGTCGTGACGGAAGAACCCTTCAAGGCCCTGCTCGGCCTCTGGCGCCTCCGGAGCGGAAAATGGCTCCACTGCGTGGTATAGACCGGGAATAAAAAAACGGCCCCGGTTTTTCCCGGGACCGTCTTTCGCGTTTCGGCTTACTTGCCGTGGCAGTGCTTGTATTTCTTGCCCGAGCCGCAGGGACAGGGATCGTTCCGCCCGACTTTCGGGGCGGAGCGGACGATGGTGGTCGCCACGACCTTGCCGTCGGCGTACAGCCATTTCCCGTCGACCTTCTTGAAGGCCGAAACCTCTCGGTGCTCGTCCTTGAGGCCGTTCCTCGAGTAGAGGGCGGAAAATTCCACGATTCCCTCGTCGTCCGCCGCGCCGCCTTTCTGGGTGCCGTGGATGGTGAGTCCGAGCCACTCGGACTCCTCGCTCCACCGCCTCGTCTCGTCCATGTCGATATCGTTCTGGCCTTCCTCGCGGACGCAGGAATCGGCGATGAACTTGATCTCTCCCGTCGCGTACGCGGAATAGCGGGCGCGCATCAGCGCCTCGGCGGTCTGGGCCTGGGCCTTGCCCGCGATGATCGGGCCGCAGCAGGCGGCGTATTCCTTGCCCGAACCGCAGGGGCAGGTTTTCTTATCCATAGTGGACTCCTCGTTTGAATCTTTGCCTTCTTTAAGGGCCATCAGTGTATCATAACGGCCCCGGGAAAAAAAGACGCCCCGGCGCGGGTGCCGGGGCGAAGTGACGGCAGTTCTCCCGGGCCGGGGGAAAGCTCGAAGTCCCGGGCCGGGAAAAAGCCGAAAAAGCCTTGAATCAACGGGCGTCCAGTTCCGCGAGCATGTTCTGCAGGGACGCGGGATCCTCGAAGCGCTTCTCGCGCCGCTTGTTGAGGAGACTGTACATGATCGGGGTCACGAAGAGCGTCATGAAGGCGCCCGACGCCATGCCGCCGACGATGGTCACGCCGATCGGCTGCATCATCTCGCCGCCCTCGCCGGGGAAGAAGCCCATGGGAACCGTGGCGATTATCGTCGTGAGCGAGGTCATTAGTATGGGCCGGAGGCGGCTCCTCCCCGCGATCTCGCAGGCTTCGAGCACCGGGATCTTCTTTTTCAGGAGACCGTTCGTGTAGTCCACGAGAACGATGCCGTTATTGACGACGATACCGACGAGGGCCACGATGCCGACCGCCGAGAAGAGGCTGAAGGTCTGGCCCGTGAGGACGTATGTCCACACCACGCCGATGAGAAGGAGCGGGATCGAGAAGAAGATGATGAAGGGGTCCACGAGGGACTCGAACTGGGCCGCCATGACGATAAACACGAGGAAGACCGCGATGAGTATTACCGTCACCATGGCGCCGCCGGACTTGGAAAGGTCCCTCGACTCGCCGCCGTAGCCTATTTCCACCGAGTCGGGAACCGCGATTCCGTTCGCGATCGCCGACTCGACGAGGGGCTGCACCTTGCTCGCGGTAAAGCCGGTCGCGAGGCTCGCGGTCACGTGGTTCACCCGGATGCCCTCCTCGCGGTTGATCGAAAGCGGCGCGGTGGAATCCTTGAAGGACACAAGGCCGTCCAGGGAGACCTTGCCGGAATTGCCGGTCACGTACAGCTTGGAAAGGTCGGAGCGGTAGGCGACGTCGGCGTCGCTCAACTCGACCACCACGTCTATCTCGTCGTTGCCGTCCTGCATGGTGGTCGCCGTGATCCCGTTCAGGGCGCTCTGAATTTCCGTCGCGATCGACGAAATGGATACGCCCAGGGCCGCCGCCTTGTCCCGGTCGATAACGAGGGTATATTGGGGCCTTCCGCTTTCCAGGTCGAAGGCCACGTCCGTCAGGCCGGGAACCTGCTCTTCGAGAAGCGCCACGATCTTCGGGCCGAGCTCGCGCACCGTGTCCGAGTCGTTCGATTTCAGCTCGACGTCGACCGCCGAACCACGTCGGAATCCCCGCCCGGAGGAGAACGAGAACGTCGCGTTCGGTATGGACGCGAGCAGGGTCTGGACGCTTTTCTTCATGTCCGCGGCCGAGACGGTCTGCTCCGAAAGCTCCGGCAGGTTGAGCTGGATTTCCCCGGTGTAACCCGTGCCGACGGTCACGATGATCGAATCGTACCCCTTCACGTTTTCCGCGATCAGGTCCTGGGCCTCGAAGAGGTACTTCGAGGTCACGTCCTTGTTCGTGCCGACGGGCAGGGTCATGCTGACGGTGATCGTGTCGTCGCTGCTCGAGGACGGGGCGAAGCTCATGCCGAAGGAGGAGAATTTCAGGACCGACACGCCCAGGATCGCGACTACCAGGGTAAGCACCAGGAAGCGGTTGCGAAGCGCGAACCGGATCGCCACTGCATAGGCGTTCTCCAGGGCGGCGAAGCCGTTGTCGATCGCCTCGTCGACCTTCCTGACCAGGGGATGCCGCAGGGGCTTCTGGGTCCGGGTATCGAGCCTGACGATGGAGCCGCCCAGGGCGGGCACCAGGGTTATGGCGACGATGAGGGAGGCCGAAAGGGACGCGACGACCGTGATAACCATTTCGTAGAACATCTGGCCGAGCATTTCGAGCTGGGACTTGTAGATGAGGATCGGGATGAACACGCAGAGCGTCGTAAGCGTGGAGGCCACGATCGCGGTAATCATCTCGCCGCTTCCGTGGATGGCCGCCACGGCCGAATTCTCGCCCTTTTCGCGGTACCGGTGCATGTTGTCCAGGACGACGATGGACGAGTCGACGATCATGCCGATGCCGAGGATCAATCCGGTCATGGTCATCATGTTCAGGGTCAGGTCCATGAGGGACATGACCAGGAGCGTCGCGAGGATCGAAATGGGCATGGAAAGCCCGATGATCAGGGTTCCCTTGAAGCTCCGGAGGAACAGGAGGATGATCAGCATCGCGAGGATACCGCCCTGGATCGCCGAGTTGTAGACCTGGCCCATGGTCGAGGTGATCATGGTCGTGTCGTCGCTGATGACGGAAACCGTGACGCCCGCGGGAAGCTCGGCGTTGATGCCCGGCAGGGCGGCCCGCACGGCCTTGGCCACGGTGGCGCTGTTCGAGTCCGTCACGTTCGACACGGACACGTAAAGCCCGGGAACGCCGTCGATATACACGAGCTGGCCCGAATAGTCGTAATCGTAAGCTACGTCCGCCACGTCGACGAGGCGCACCACGTTGGAGCGGTTCACGGAACTGCCGGCCTCGGGGATCGACACGGTGGAAATCACGGTCTGCCGGATTTCGTCCAGGGTGTTGAATCCCTCGTCGATGTAAATCTGGTAATCCATGCCGTTCTCGACGAGGGTCCCGCCGGAAGTGCTCACGTTCCGCTTCGACAGGGCGGAGGAAATGTCCGACAGGGTCACGTTATAGGCCCGAAGGCGGTTTTCCGAAACGGTTACCTTCACCTGCTTGTCGGCGCCGCCGCGGCTGTCGGCGGACGCGACGCCCTCGACGCGCTCGAGCATCGGGGTAATCTTGTCGTCCGCCAGGGTCCGAAGGTCGCTCAGGGACAGGTCGCCCTTCACGGTAAGGCGCATGATGGGCATGGAGCTCATGTCGAACTTCATGATGGAGGGAGAATCCGCGGCGTCCGGAAGGGACCGGGAGGCCCGGGTGAGTATCTGCTGAATGTCCGCGTACGCGTCGTCGAGGTCGCGGTCGTACCCGAAGGTGAGCTGGATCCGGCTCGAACTCGAGGAAGAGGTCGACGTCATGGACTCGAGCCCGGAGATCGCGCTCAAGGCGGACTCCAGGGGTTCCGTCACGTTTTTCTCGACCTCCTCGGGGCCGAGGTTCTTTACCGACGTGGACACCGAAAGAACGGGCATCGTCGTGGAGGGGAACATGGCCACGCCGAGCCGGGGCACGAAGATCGCCGCGATCACGCATAGGCATACGTAGATCATGGCGGTCGTCACCGGCTTGCGGACCGAGACTTCTGATATGGTCATTCGGCGGCCCCCGTACTGGCGATGCGTACCGTCGTCCCGTCGGTAACGGAGCCGGAAACGACGACCCGGTCGCCGAAGGACACGCCCGACAGGAGCTGTACGCTCGTGTCGTTCGTCAGGCCGACGGAGACTTCCTTTCTGCGGGCAATGCCGTCCGAGTCGATTACGTAGACGATATCCTTGTTGTTGTACGACTTGAGCGCCGAGGAGGGGACGACCATGGCGCCCGAGGCTTCCTTGGTCACGAGGGTGATCACCGCGAACATCCCCGGCCGGAGCTCCCCGCTTCCGTCGCTCACGGCGAGCTTGATCTGGATAGTGCGGGAGGTTGAGTCTACCACGGGGCTAACCTGGGAAACCGTGGCGGCGAAGGTTTTATCCGGGTAGGGGGCGAGGGACACGTTTGCCAGGAGCCCGGTATGGACCACGGCGATGTACTTTTCGGGCACGTAGGTCACGATCTCGAGGGCGTTCAGGGCGCCGACGGTGGCTACCGCCGAGGAGGTGGAAATGGTCTCGCCCACGTCGTGGGAGAGGGAGATCACGGTACCGTCGATGGAGGAGCGGACGGGGCTGGAAACGTAGGACGCGCCGGGCTTCGAGGGGTCGACGTAGGCGATCACGTCGCCCTTTTTGACCTGGGAGCCCACGCTCACCTCGTACCGGACCAATTTACCCGAGGTATCTGGATAGATGGAAATCTGCGACTTGGAGGACACGTCGCCGTTCAGGCGGATGGAGGTGCGAATCGTGGCGGGCGAGAGGGCCGCCGCCTCGACCGTTATCGCCGCCCCGCCGCCGGAGGAGGCGCGGGAGGAACCGGTCGCCATGCCGGAGGAGGCGGCGCCGCCCTGGGCTTGGGCGCCCGCGGAAGACGCGTTCGCCGAGTCGGAGGGGGCGCCCGAGGGCGCGCCGGAAGACCCGCTCATTCCGGGGGGGGCGCCGGCGGGCATGCCGGAACTTTTTCCGGAGGATAGCACCGCGATCACCAGGGCGATCATGCATATCGCGATCATCCCGAGAAGGGAGAGCTTTACGATTTTATCGAAATCGGGGGTTTTTTTCGTCGCTTCCATTTGTATCAATTCTCCTTGCCGTACAGGCTGGTTTCTTCCACGTTCATGGCGTTGGCCAGGTTTATGAATCCCTGCTCCAATGCGTTTTGGGCCGAGAGCACCTTGAGCTGCGCCGAGAGGTAATTCTGGCGCGCGTCGTCGAGATCGCCCTGGGTAACGAGGCCCGAGTCGTACCCCTGCTTGGACAGCTCGTACTTCCTGAGGGAAATCTTTTCGTTGAACTGAGTCAGCCGAACGGTCTCGCTCAATTGGTCGAGGGAATCGAAAAGGGACTCGATTTCCTGCCGGGCGGCGGTACGGACGTCGGCAAGGGCGAGCTGGGCCTTTTCCACCGCGCCCGCCGCCTTCTTTTCCGTCAGCGAGGCGGAGGAACCGGGCACGTAGCCGTCCAGGGGCAAGGTCACCGAGAGGGTCAGGGAACCGGTCTGGGGCTTCTCCAGGTCTTTCGGCGGGGTCGCCGAGGCGCTGACCGATTCCGAGAGGCTCAAGGTCGGCCCGTAGCGGCTTATCCTCGACGCGGTAAGCTGGCTCTTCGCGGTCTGGAGGGCGTAGTAGGCCACCGCGACGTCGTTGCGGCGTTCCACGTATTCGTCGAGGGACTCGGGCCGCTTCACCGACGGAATATCCGTGGCGATGGCGTCGGTAAGCTCGATTTCGGTATCCATGGGGAGGCCCAGCAATATATTGAAAGCCTTCACCGCGCTCGCCGCGGTTTGCTTAAGCGAAAGCAGGTCGGACTCGAGGCCCGCGCGGGTATACTGGGCTGAAAGGTAATCGAGTTCCGAGACGAGGCCGTTTTGGTAGTTAGCCATGACGCGGCGTTCCTGTTCCTTCGCGAGGTCGAGGTTCCGCTGGCTTACCTCCAGGCTCTTTCGCTGGGTAACGAGATTGAAATATCCCTTCTTTACCTGTATCGCGAGGTCCGCCTGGGCTTTTTTGTACGTAGCCAGGGCCGATTGCTTAGCCAAGGACTTTTGCCTGAGAGTTTCGCCGAGTCCGCCCTGCAGGGAAACGCTCGCGGAACCGGATACAGTGAGGGACGTCGCCATATCCGGATCGATTTCGATATCCGAACCTGGAAGGGCCTGGGTATTCGTAAGCCGTCCCGACACGCTCAAGGAGGGCAAAAATACGTTCCAGGCCGTCGCCGCTTCCCTGTCCGTGAGGTCCAGCGTGACCTGGGCGGCCTTCAGGCCGCTGTTGTTTTCGCGCGCGTTCCGTAACGCCCCGTCGAGGCTCAGAACCATGGGTTCGGCCGACGCGAGGGCGGCGACGAAAGCAAGGGCGAATAGCAAGGTGATTTTTCGCATAAATCCTCCTGAAATCGATTTTGCATATCAATCGGAAAATGGGTATGCGAAAGCGTACATTTTGGGCCTAAATTTACATACTCATTACAAATGGTGGTTATTTCACCGAATCCTGTTATACTGAAATATAGATAAAACGCCGGAGCGAATCCGGAAATCTGGTTTCGGGGGTATTGACCTTCGGAAAATATTTTTGCTATACTCTCCTTGCCTCGGGGGTGTAGCTCAGTTGGCTAGAGCGCTTGCATGGCATGCAAGAGGTCAGGGGTTCAATTCCCCTCACCTCCACGAGTCTCTTCTTTGTTTAGCCAATCATAAAACGGAACCGTATGGACGATCTAGGTCTCGATCCTGAATTGGCAGCACTCCTCGATAATACGCCGGTCGAACGGACGCCTTCCCAAAAATCGCTTTCGATGTTTTCCGACTCCCGCGAAGCGAGCGGGGACCAGGACGCCACCAGCGTCGACCTCACGAAGTCATCCTTTCCGGTAATAAGCAAGCTATTTTCCGACTCCCCGACCAAGCACCTGGACGACCCCGCCTACTACAAAAAGGCCCTCGGAAACGAGAACGAGTCGGCCCAGAGGCTTCACAACCTCCTCGCGAAATACCTCACTTGCCAGGACCCGAAGGACCGCGGGGTTTACCGGCAGCAGCTCATTACCGCCTACTGGGACTTTTCCCAAAATCTCGCGCTCCGCTCCGGCGGCGGGCGCGTGGAGCCTTCCAAACGCCTGGCCCTCCGCTTCGGCATCATCCTGCCCACCCTTCTCTCGGTGGAACAAAAGGACCTGTTCGCGAAGGTAGTGGAAGACAATATCTACCAGGAACCCATCTATTACCTGGACGAATGGTTCAGGGAAATCGGGGCGGGCAAGATCGGCCCCTCGAGCACCGACGAGGCGAAAACCACCCGCAAGGACGAATCCTCGCGCATGCAGCAGCTCCTTTCCAAGGCTCAGGGCAAGCTGCAAAGCTCCGAAAACCTCGTCCGGGCAAAGGCCGAGGAACGGGACCGCGCCGAGACCGAGCTGCGCGCCAAGGTCGACGCGATCCTCGTCCACGACTCGGTTCCCGGCTTTTCCGGAATCAAGACGGGCTACACCGACGCCCAAAAGCGCTCGATAGGCGAAATATCCGAAAGCCTCCGGAAGCTCGCCCAGCTCGACAAGGAACTGCAAAATTTCATCAAGGATTTTTCCGAATCGGAGGGCGACGTGAAGTCGCTCCAGCAGAAAGTCGATTCCTCCGGCGGCGGGACCACCAACGTGTCCGGAATCCAGGTCGAATTCGACACGATACGGCAGATGGCGAAAATGACCTGCGGCAGGCAGGGCAACCATTTCCCCATCTGTACCCGCGAGTACCTGCACCTCGCTCCCCGGGAGCTCGGGACCCGCGAAAACGTCATCGACACCCTTCGATGGATCGAGGAAGTCGATCCCGAAGCCTATTGCAGGCAGTACAAGTCCCAACTCAACCGGATTCCCCCCTTCGTCATACTCATACCGTCCTACGGCGACATCGGCTTTTGCTGGGAACCTTTCGACCGCTACAACCGCGTGACGAGCCGGGGCCGCATCGCGGTTCCCATGTACGGGAAAAGCCTCCGCGTCGCGGTGCTCACGGCGGTGGCGGACCTGCGCTGGCAGGTAGCCAAGGAAAAAGCCTCCTACTACTGGATGGAAGAGGGCCTCACCGGCAACTACTATCAGTGGTTCCAGACCCAAAAGCTCAAGGGCGACGTGAAGGAATACTTCATAAACGACTACCTGCTTTGGATCCTCAAGGAAAGCGAGGGCATCCAGAAGCTGGACAAGGAAGTGCGGAAGGTCTTCTGGCGCTACATCCCCTTCAGGCAGGAAACCAAGGACAAGCTCAAGCTCCGCGCCCAGGTATACCAGGAGCTTTGCCAGCGGGACATGAACCGAGCCATGTCCGACGGTTACTGACCGGCGGCGAATAAAAAGGACCGAGTCCGGCGAACGGATACGGTCCTTTTTTTATGCCCTTCCCGGGAGGCGCCCGGCTCAGTCGCGGCGCGTCTTCTTGTGCTTCAGCACGAAAAGGGGGGAAAGCTTGTCGGAAAGGTCGAATCGCTCGATTACCCAACGGGTGAGCTTCTGGTACACGATCATCGCGATGAGGACCCCGCCGACGAAGGCGAAGGGGACGAGCGAGGCGGCCTTGTCGCCGAGCGCGCCGGCGAACCGGCCCACGACGAAAAGCAAAACGCCGATGCACAGCAGGGCGAGGACGAGGTTAACGATCGTTCCCGCGACGATAAAGATTACCGTATTCATCTTCTTGTTCATTCTGCTTCTCCTTCGGCGGACTCTTCCTTGGCGTTTTTGATGCTCACGAAAAGCGAGACCATCAGGATTATCCCGCACACCACGACGCTCGAATCGGCGACGTTGAAGGTCGGCCACCGTTCCAGGCCGAAAAGCCCGTAAAATTTCACGTCCAGGAAGTCCAGCACCCCTTCGGGGCGGAAAAAGCGGTCGCCGAGGTTTCCCAGGCCGCCGCCGATGATACCGGCGATGCACCAGCGCTGAAGGCGGTCGAGGTCGTCGCTCCGGAAGTACACGAAGGCCACGATCACGATCACGAACAGGGGAATGAGCCCGAAGGCGATCGCCCGTATGTCCGAGGACAGCCCGCTTCCGAGGCTGAACGCGATTCCGGGATTGTACACCCGGATAATGCGGAAAAAATCGCCGAACAGCGTGAAGCCGACCGACCAGGGGCGCACGGTAAGGGAAACGACCCATTTCGTGAGCTGGTCAAGGAGGATTACGGCGAGGGTGAGGGAGAAAGGCAGTATCCTTTCCAGCGTTTTGGCTTTCATGCAATTACCTCGTTTTCGACCCGGGGAGTCAAAGTCCCGTCGGAACGTCGATGAATACGGTTTCAATCCCGGTTTCCCGCGCGAGCCGCTCGGCGACGAGCTTCGGGCCGACGGTCTCGGTCTGGTAATGGCCGCCCGCGACGACCGAAATCCGGTTTTCCATCGCGGGATGGTATTGCTCGTGCCCGATCTCGCCGGTCACGTAACAGTCGAGGCCGAGGGCTATCGCCTCGCTCACCTCGTCGGCCGCGCCCCCCGACACCACGCCGAGGGTCCGGATCTTTTCAGGCCCGAATGGTAGCACATGGAGCGGTTTTTTGCCATCCGGAAAAAGCCGGGAAATGACGGTATCCAGGGAAAGGGGCTCGAGAAACCGGCCCCGGAATCCGAGGGCCATGCCGTGCCACTCGCCGAAAGGCTCCAGGTCCTCGAGGCCGAGCCGATTGGCGAGTCCGGCGTTGTTGCCGAGTTCCGGGTGGGCGTCCAGGGGAAGATGGCTCGCGTAAAGCGCGAGATTTCCCTCGATGAGCCGTTTCACGACCCGGTAATGGCGGCCCCGGAGCGGTTCGCTCCGTCCCCAGAACAGGCCGTGATGGACGAAAAGCATGCCCGCCCCGGCTTGGATCGCCCGCTCGACGGTTTCGAGGCAGGCGTCCACCGCGAAGGCGACTACCCGCGCCTCGCCCCCGTCGTTTTCCACCTGAATCCCGTTCTGCGACGGATCGGCGGCCTCGTACTTCTCCGGCGACAGGGTCGCCGAAAACCATCTTTCAAGTTCTCGGGTCGTCATGAATCCTCCTAGCCTCGAACCATGCGAGCACCCGGCGGGCGGTCAATTCCGCCGCCTTGCGGTCCCGGTCCCGACCGCCGCCGGCGACGGCCGCCGCGAGCGGGTCGTCGGCGCCGATCTCCCCGAAGCCGAACATATCATTCGGATCGCCCTCGAAAAGCAAAACCGAGCTCGACGCCGCGTTCGCCGGCATGAACCCGGCCAGGCCCTCGAGCCGTGCGGCCCCCGGGGCCTTCGGCGCTCCCGCCTTCGGAACCAGGCACGCGAGCCCATCGAAGGCGGGCTCGGGTCCTTGCATGAGGGAGAGGGCCGCCGTTACCCCGTCGCCCTCGGCGACGGCGAAGAGCGGAACCATCTTGCCCTGCCCGGCGCGAATCGCGCGCGTAATCGCGGCCAAGTCGGCGTCAGACGGGTCGGAAAAACCGGATCGTTCGGCGGAGGGAAGGAGGCCGCGGACGGCGAAAAGACCCCGGACCGAAGCCGCCGCGCGGGAAAACGAAAAGGGAACGCGCAAGGCGGTCCCGGAATGACGGCCGGTAACTTCCGCCTCGATGACGCGGTAACCCGACTCGGCCAGGCATAGCGCCATCGTGGGGCGGTTGCCGATCGCCCCGTCCCCGACGAAAAGGACCGACGCCCCGGACCCCGTGCCCTCGCGCTCGAGCTTTCTCACCCTCGCGATCCGCCCGCCGCCCAGGTCGACGGTCTCGGTCCCGTCGCTGAGCGCGACCGAGGGGGACCAGGAGAGCTCCGGCGCGTACCGCCACGAGGCCCAGGAGGCCGCGGCGAAAAGCACGAGAAAGACCAGGTAGGCCGACTTCACGCCGGCGCCGTACCAATCGGTCGGGAGCCCGGTCGCGAGGCGGTAAAGCCTCGGAAGGGTCAGGAGGAACAACAGGACGAGAAACGCGAAAGCCGGCATGAAGGAAAGGCGGAAACGGTCGCCGAGCAGCATCGCCGCCGCGAGGAGAAAAGCGACAAGGGGCAGCGCCGCTATCCCGGGGATCCGCTGGAGAGGCGCGACGAAGGGCCTGAGGAGGACGGGAAGAAGCAATACGAGCACCAGAAGTTCGCCGACGAAAAGATCAGACATGTCGCCCCCGCATATACGCGTTATGGATTATACTTTATGGCATGCCCGCCAAGATATCGGAACTGCCCATAGAGCGAATTCTCTTCGAAATACCGGAAACCGAGATACACCGGCTCCGGGAAAACAAGCCCAGGAATCCCATCATCGGGCAGGACCGCGCGATAAACGCCCTCGAGCTCGGGCTCGGGATCCGGACGCCCGGATTCAACGTCTTCATCATGGGAGCCTCCGGAACGGGACGCAGGACCGTGCTGAACGAGCTGCTGAAAAACTATAAATCAAATACCGAGTCCCTACAAGACATCGCGTACGTGTACAACTTCAAGCGCCCCCTGGAACCCAAGGCCCTGTTCTTTTCCCCGGGCACGGGCGACTATTTCCGGAAGACCCTTCAGGGCGCGGTGGAGTCCATCCGCCGCCAGACCCTGCTGATGGTGAAAAGCGAGGTGTTCGCCGCCGCGAGCAAGCGGGTCGTTTCCGCGGCCGACGCGGAGGAGAACCGGCTTCTCACCGAGTTCGAAATCGCCATGGCCGCCGAGGGTTTCAAGGTCATCCAGGTAAAGGAAGAGGATTCCCGCTCGATGGACCTCATCCCGGTGGTACGCGGCGCGACAGTCCCCTTCGACGAGCTGCAGGAACGCGCGTCCCGGGGAAAATTCCCGACGGAAAGGCTGAACGCGCTCCGGGAACGGTATTACCAGAACCTGGACCGCATGTCCGAGCTCTTCAACCAGATCCGGGACAAGAGGCGGGTCACGGACCGCGCCGTGCGCCAGCTGAAGGCGGAATCGGCGGCCCCG
>QKCE01000344.1:15029-41590 GCA_003245785.1 Spirochaetales bacterium
GACCGAAAACCGGCCCGCCCTCGACTACCTCGGGGCCGTGCGGGAGGACCTCCTCTCGCGGATCGGCGCCCTCACCGAGCCGTTCAAGAGCCCAGCGAGGAAAAAGCGCTTTTACGCGCGCTACGCCGTCAACCTCATCTGCGAGCACGGATCCGAAAAGTCCTGCGTGGTTCACGAGGAGGTTCCCACCTTCGCGAACCTTTTCGGCAGCATAGAACCCTCCGCCGGGGCCGAGGAACCGAGCGCGGGGCACCTCCGGCTGCGCCCCGGGGCGATACACCGCGCGGCCGGCGGCGTGCTCGTGCTTCGGCTCCAGGACCTCCTCACCGAGGACGGCGCCTGGCTTTACCTGAAGCGCATCCTTCAGTCCGGGAAAAGCGAGATTCAGAGCCCCCCGACGGGAAACCACGTTCCCAGCTTCCTCAAGCCCCAACCCCTTCCCGTGGACATCAAGGTGGTCATCCTCGGGAGCGAACATTCCTACGACTTCCTGTATCAGGAAGACCCGGACTTCCAGAAGCTCTTCAAGGTATGCGCCGAGTTCGACTCGGTCATGCCGCTGAACGACGGGAACGTGAGCCATTACATCGCCTTCATCGACGGCTTCGCCCAAGACCGCGGAACCCTGCCCCTGACCGACTCGGGCGTCGCCAGGATCATCGCCCACGCCGCGCGGCTTTCGGAATACCGGAACATGCTCACCACCCGCTTTACCCATATAACGGACCTTATCCTCGAGGCGGACTTTCTCGCCCGCAAGGCCTCCGCCGGTAGCGTCGACGCCGCCACCGTCTCGGCGACCATCGAAAACCGCCGTTACCTGCACCGCCTTCCCGAGGAAAAATACGCGGAAATGATCGGGGCGAGGGAAATCGTGCTCGACGTCGCCGGAACCCTCGTGGGGAAGGTGAACGGCCTCGCTGTCCACGACCGGGGCTACCATGCCTTCGGCATTCCCGTCGCGGTCACCGCCCAGGCGGGGCCGGGCAACAAGGGCGTGATCAACATCGAGCGCGAATCCGGGCTCTCCGGCGAAATCTACGACAAGGCCCACCTTATCATCCAGGGGTTGCTCCACCGCAAATACGCCCAGGACATCCCGCTGGCCCTTACGGCGAGCATCTGCTTCGAGCAATCCTATACGGAGGTGGACGGCGACTCGGCCTCCTGCGCGGAATTTTACGCCCTCCTGTCGGCCATCGCGGGCATTCCCCTCCGCCAGGACCTCGCGATAACCGGGAGCCTCAACCAGCTCGGGGACGTACAGCCCGTCGGCGGCGTCGCGGAAAAGATAGAGGGCTTCTTCGATACCTGCACCCTCCTCGGGCTCTCGGGCACCCAGGGGGTCATCGTGCCCGCCAGGAACGCGAACAACCTCATCCTTGCGGACCGGGTGGAGCGGGCCTTGGGCGAAAAATCGTTCCATCTCTGGGCGATAGACAACGTGGACGAGGGATTGGAGATATTTTCGGGAATTCCCGCGACTGAATTCAAGGAGCGGGTGTATACTGTTTTGAAAGAGTACGCCGGGAGGATGCGCGAATACCGCTAACCGCCCCGGCCAGCTGGAAAAATCCCCCTTCGTGGAGTAGAATACTGAATTATGGAATCAAAAAGTCAGGCACCGGCCAAAACCCAGGTAGACGCCGCTAAAATCAAGAAAGCGACCCGCATGGGCGTCCCCCTCTCCATCACCACGTACACGATGCCTCACGAGATCGAGCTGTATATCGCCGACGTGCTCGAGTGCTTTCTCGCCGAGATGAACCAGGAACGTCTCAAGGACTACCTCTCCTATTGCATCAACGAACTGACCACCAACGCCAAGAAGGCGAACACCAAGCGCATCTATTTCAAGGAACTTAACCTCGACATCAACGACCCCGCGGACTACGAGCGGGGCATGAAGCACTTCAAGGAAGAGACCCTCTCCAATATCAACCATTACCTGCAGCTCCAGAAAGAGGCCGGCCTCTACGTGAAGGTCGTCATGCAGGCGAAAAACCAGAACATCGTGCTCGAGATCCGCAACAACTCGGAGATGACCAAGAAGGAATTCATGCGCGTGTTCGACAAGATCGCGCGGTCGAGGCAGTTCACGAGCCTCGAGGAAGCCTTCTCCCAGGTCCTGGACGACTCGGAAGGCGCGGGACTCGGCCTCGTCATCATGATCCTGATGCTCAAGAAGGTCGGCCTGGACGACGAAAATTACCAACTCCTCGTCGAGGACGGGGAAACGGTTACCCGCATCGTCATGCCGATGAACATGGAAATCCAGGTCCAGCTGTCGGCCCTCGCCGCGGAAATCATATCCTACATCGACACGCTGCCGCAGTTCCCGGAAAACATCGCCACCATCGAGCGGCTCCTGAACGACCCCGAGTCCAAACTGTCGGAAATCGCGGCCCACATCAGCAACGACGTGGCCCTCACGACGGACCTTCTCAAGCTCGTCAACTCGGCGGCCTTCTCCCTCGCGAAAAAATGCACCAGCATCACCGAGGCGGTGAAATTGGTCGGCATTCGGGGCATCAAGAACCTGCTGTATTCCATCGGGTCGATCCGGATACTCGGCTCCACCACGGACGAGCAAAAGCATCTCTGGGAGCATTCCTACAAGGTCGCGTTCTTCTCCTACAACCTGGCCCGGAACTTCCTGCACAACCGGGCGGTCACCGAGGACGCGTACGTGTGCGGGCTCCTCCACGACCTCGGAAAGATCGTGTTCAGCATCATGTATCCCGAGCTGCTGGAAAAGATCCAGGGCATGCGGTCCGCGAGGAACCTGCCGGACAAGGTGTTCGACGCCTTGATGGCCGGCGCGAACCACGCCGAAATCGGCGCGGAGCTCGCGGAAAAATGGAACTTCCCCACGGCCCTCGTGGCGGCCATCCGCTGGCACCACAATATCGAGGAAGCCCCCAAGGAATACCGCGACCTGGCGCTCACCGTGTGCCTGGCGGACATGCTCGTCCACTTCGTCGAAGGCACCATCGAGTACTACCAGATTACCCCGGAGCTCCTATACCATTTCAATATCGATTCGGAACCCCAGCTCAGGAAAATCTGCTCCAGCTTTCAGAAAGGCTTCGAGGCCGAACAGGTCAGGTAAGCCGTCCACGCCTGCATGAGTACCCCGAAGGCGACGCCGACGTTCAACGAGGCCTTGATTCCGTACATCGGAATCGAGACCCTGCCGTAGCTCGCCCGCGCGAGCGCCTCGGGGCTCACCCCCAATTCCTCCGAACCTATCACCACGATTCCCCGTTCCGGAAACTCGAACTCGTCGAGGGGCGTTCCCCCGGTTTCCAGGGCGAACGCCGGCAAATCCTTGGGCAATTCCTCCAGCGACATCCGTTCCCAACCCAGGTACTCGACGCATCCCATGGCGCTCCGGGTCGCCCGCGGGTGCTCCGGCGGCACGCAAAGCGGCGAGACGATGACCCGTTCCGCCCCGAAGGCCTCCGCCGTGCGGAAAATCGAGCCAAGGTTGAAGGGGGAGCGGATATCCTCGGCGTATACCGAGACCCCCGGGAAAAAGGACCGCGTTGCGGCGACGGCCCCGGAATCGTCGGGGGACGTCGCCGGGCGGTGGATGAGGTCCCATTCGGCGGGGAAAGTGCCTATCGCGGCCAGGGTCGCGTGCCTCGCGGCGTCGCAAAGCCTGAGCAGCGTCCCCTCGTCCCCCGAGGCTTCATATTCCGCCGCGAGGGCGCCGATGGCCGTAACGGCCCCGACATCCGCTTTGGGGTCTTCCATGGCGAAACGGGCGAGGGCGGTCACGTAGGCAGACGAGGAAGCCCCGGAACGGGCGGCCGCGGGGGCGGCCGCGAGCTCGCGCTCGGCGGCGGCCAGGAGCAGGGCGAGCTTTCGCCGCCGCTGCCCCGGGGAAAGTCGGGATAGTTTGTGTAGGGGTATCATGGTTTCCGGGCCTAGTAAGCCTGCTTGATCAGGTCGAAAAGCTCGTCCCCCGAAAGGGAACGGGGAATGTAATTCATGATATCCAGGGCGGCGGCGTCCTCGGCGACCGGGACTAACTGGTCGATCGAGAGGCCGAGGTCCTTGAGGCGCATCGGGAGGCCCGCGAGGGCGAGGCGTCGGCGAATGTCCTCGATCGCGGCCCGCGCGACGTCGCTCGCCGCGAGGCCCTCGGTGGAAACCCCGAGCATCTTGCCGATCGTCGCGATCCGGTCCACCTTCGCCCGCGAGGCGTCCTCCATTATGTACGGGAGGAGCACGGAGCAGACGAGGGACGTGGAGGTCTTGTGCCGGGCATTGCAGGCCAGGGAGATCGCGGTGGCCACCCCGGGGGAGGCGACGGCGACGCCCATGGACGCCATTATGCCGCCCTGGGCGACGAGCATTTCGGAGGGCGTCCCGACGAGTTTCGACTGTTCCGGGTCCAGGGCGAGGAGCAGCATCTCGATCGATTTCCCGAGGATCGTCTCGGAAAAGAAATTCGACCGGGTGGACACGTAACCCTCCACGGCCATGGAGATGGCGTGGAAGATCATCGAGATCGAGGTATTCGGGGACATGTGCATATAGAGGTTCGGGTCCACGATCACGGCCTTGCACACGCCGCCCTGCATCTTCATGAGGCGGACCTGCCGATTTCTCGCGTCTATGACCGGGGTACGGTCGGAGAACACGAAGGCGTCGCGGCAGGTCGACGGGACCTCGATGAACGGGAGGGGGCCGGAATAGGGCTGGGACCCCTGAAGGTAATCGAAGATATCGTGGGTTTCGTTATAAAGCGAGGCGATGGCGCGGCCGAGGGCGGCGGACTTGTTTCCCCCGAGGGAAATGATGCCGTGAACGTGGGCGCCCCGCGCGAGGGAAAGGGCCTGCTCAAGGGTCGAGGACGTGGCGGCGGGCGGCACGTCGTCGAAGACGAGGACCGAAATTCCCTTGTCGCCCAGGGCCTGGACGGCCTTCTCGGGAATGTCGAATTCCTTCAGGATGGGATCGACCACCATCATGTACTTCGTCCCCCAAGCCGCGGCAATTTGGCCGAGACGGGCAAGGGTATACGGGCCGAGTATCACGTTCGGTGAGATCTTGAAATGAAAATCTGCCATGCAAAACCTCTAGTATCTATAATGTAGCGTATTTTAAAATAAAAAAAGACGGTTTCCCGGCGGGACCGTCTTTTTTTTATCGTGAAATACGCGTTTTACGCGCGGGATCAGACGCCGAACACGTCCATCATGCGATCCGCGACCATATCGACGACCGAATCGTTGATATACGAGGGATCCTTGAGCTTCTCCATCACCGCCGCAACCTTGTCCGCGCGGACGTCGGGGGAAGATTTTGCCGCTTCCATCGCGAAGTATACCTCGGAAAGTTCCTTCGCCTCCGAAGAGACCGAAATGGAATCGGACGGAGAGGCGCCGCTTACCCGGTGGGATTTCTGGGTGTTGGATACGTTCTTCAGGGGGTCGATGCCCCCCAAGCGGTCAATAGTCATAGCGTTCCTGCCTTCACTTCTTTATCGGTCACTCGTCCCCGGAAATTGAGCGTTTTTTTCCGTGCACCAGCACCGAAAATTCTCCCAATATCTTCTCGCGGCCCGCGAATACGTCCCGCGCCTCGATTACCGTACCGGTCACGAGCTCCTCGTGGAGTTTCGTGAGTTCCCGTCCCACCGTTATTCCCCGGTCACCGTCTATTTCGGCAAGATCCGTCAAAAGCTTGAGGATCCTGAAAGGCGATTCGTACAGAACGAAGGCGTAACCCGTGTCGCAGAGCTCCCTGAGCCGCGACCGACGCCTCCCGGGCTTCGGGGAAAGGAATCCCTCGAAGATCACGGTCTTGTCGGAGGTCCCGCCCACGCTCAGGATGCTCGCGAAGGCGGAGGCTCCCGGGATCGGCACGATATCGTGTCCCGCGGCCCTGGCGATCCTTACGAGAACCGCCCCCGGATCGCTCAGGGCGGGGGTTCCCGCGTCGCTCGCGTAGGCCACGTTTTGACCCTTGTCGAGCACGTCGATAACCCGCGCCGAGGCTTCTTCCTCGTTTCGGGCCCTGCACGAAAGCAGGGGCTTCCGGATGCCGAAATGGGTCAACAGGTGCAGGGTATGCCTCGTGTCCTCGCAGGCGATTACGTCGACCGCCTTGAAGGTCTCGAGGGCCCGGTGGGTGATGTCTCCCAGGTTGCCGATCGGGGTCGCCACTACAAACAATGTTGCCACATTTTTATGATAATCCCTTTTACCGATTGCGACAAGGCCGTTTCTGGTGCATTATGGATGCATGATTCCCGGTTCCTTTTACGTCCTTTTCCTCGTTTTCATAGGCGTAGTGCTTCTCGTGTTCGCTTACGGCCTCTTTTCCTCCTCCTCGCGCAAGAAAGGCGGCGTAGAGCGGGGAAAGGAACGGGGCAAGCCCGGGGACCAGGGCGTCTGCCCGGTATGCGGCTCCCTCCTGACCGACGGCGCGCAAATCAAATCCGCGGTATTCCCCGGCGAAGGGGAACGGCTCGTCCATATCTTCGGCTGCCCGCACTGCCACCCCTACGCCGAAAAGGGCGTCGACCGGGGCTGCCCGGTCTGCAAGCGCCGCCTCGCGCCGGAAGGCTACCTTATCGCCCGCCTCTTCGAGCGGCCCAACGCGAAACGGCACGTGCACATCCTCGGGTGCGTAGCCTGCCGGCTTCCAAAGCGCAGATAACGCGAACGTATAGGCATCCCCCGGGGATGCCTCTTTTTTTTTCGCCATTTCCCTCAAGACTTATTTTCCCCCTCCGATACTCAGAGTACGCTCGCGCTCCAAGGGATTACAGCTGGTCCCGAGGGGCAAGGGCTCCGTCTTCTCACGCTGGTAACGTCAGAGGATCCGGTACAAAAATTGACAGATCGGCAGGGATGCCGCGAACGACCTATGGATACGTCGTCGAAAATCGCCAAAGGAGTAGCATTATGATCATCAATCACAACCTGAGCGCAATGTTTTCCCAGAGAGTCCTCGGTGAAACGGGGACGTCGAACCAGAAGAACATTGAAAAACTATCGTCCGGCATGCGGATCACCCGCGCCGGGGATGACGCCTCCGGGCTCGCCGTATCCGAAAAGATGCGGAGCCAGGTTCGCGGCATGAATCAAGCCAGTACCAACGCGCAGAACGGTATTTCCTTCATTCAGGCCACCGAGGGTTACCTTCAGGAAACCCAGGATATTCTCCAGCGCATCCGTGAACTGAGCGTACAGTCCTCGAACGGCATTTACACCGCCGAGGACCGCATGCAGATCCAGGTCGAGGTTTCGCAGCTCGTTGCGGAAGTCGACAGGATCGCCAGCCAGGCGCAGTTCAACGGAATGAACATGCTCACCGGACGTTTCGCACGGGAAACCGGAGAAAACACAGTAACGGGTTCCATGTGGTTCCACATCGGCGCCAACATGGATCAACGCACCCGCGTATTCATCGGAACCATGACCGCCGCGGCCTTGGGAGTCCGGAACGTCGGAGACGAAAAGATTCTTTCCCTTTCCGCCCCCGACGACGCGAATCGCGCGATCGGAACCATTGACGAAGCGCTGAAGAAGGTCAACAAGCAGCGCGCCGACCTCGGCGCCTACCAGAACCGCCTCGAGTACACGGTGAAGGGCCTCGGCGTCGGCGCCGAAAACCTTCAGGCCGCAGAGTCGCGCATCCGCGACGTCGACATGGCGAAGGAAATGGTCGACTACACGAAGAACCAGATCCTTACCCAGGCCGGCACCGCGATGCTCGCCCAGGCCAACCAGTCCACTCAGGGCGTCCTGAGCCTGCTGAAGTAAGCTTCCGCGTAAAAAGACGGAAGGGGCCGGTTCACGGACGCCGTTCTTCCCCGAGGGGGAGGGACGGGCTGGGAATCGGCCCTTTTTTTATGGTATAACGGAACGACCATGCACGACATGACCGACACCGCGATGATTCTCCTCCGCGAAGAATTCCCCTCCCTGAGCCTAGAGGGAGATACCGATATAGAGCGGTATTTCGACCTGCGCAAGGAAGGCCGCATGGCCGACGCGCTCTCGCTTTACGAAAGGAAATTGCGTAAAAAATACCCGGACGACGCGATGCGCGCGGAACTCCTCCGCGCCTACAGGTCCCGGGACCCCCGCTTTCGGGCCCTTTTGGCAGCCTGCGTCAACGAACTCGCCGGGCGCGCCGTCCGCAAGGCGAAGGCGATCGTCGATTTCCTTACCCGCGACATCGATTCCGTGAACCTCACCGACGCCTACGCGGTCATCAAGCTCGCGGAAGGGCTGCTTTCCGTCATTTCGCCGGACCGCTACGCCGCGATCGCCTTCGCGGAGCGCTACGCGCGGCTCGCCCGCCTTCTCGAATGGAAGGCCGAGCCCATGGAGCGTACCGCCGAACTTCTCCGCCTCTACGTCACCGACACGATAGATTCCGTCCTCGCCTTCCGGAAAGACGCGGAAGAACGCCGGAAACGGAACCTCGAGCGCGCCGCCCGGGTTCGCCACCGAAAGCCGGGCCTCGACCTTTCGGCAATCGCGTTCTCGGAGGAAGACCTTCGGAGAATCCTCCTCCCCCGGGGCATATCCGGGACGGAAGATTCGGTTATCGCCTTCTGCCTCAAGTACTGGAACCTGACGGAAGACCGGGCCTTCGAGAAAACCGTGCTTCTTTACAGCAGAAAGTACAGGACAAAGCATTACGACATTTTCGCCGCGATAAAAAACGGCCGCGAGCACGGCTGGAAGGACGAAGAGATCCTCAACGCGGTGCTCGCGACGGTCGTCACGGGCTACTACTACAGCATTTCGGGGGACCTTTACCTGCAACGGACCTGGGCAAGGTACAAGGCGTCGCTCTCGGGACCCGCGAAAGCCCCGGAGGAATCGGCGGCCCCGGCCGTCGAGGCCGTCGCCGCGGCGAAGGCGCCCGCGCCGAAACCCACCGCCCGCAAAACCGAAGCCCAGAAGGCCAAACGCAAGGCCCGGGGGACCAGGGCCACGAAATCCCTCCCCGCGAGGGCAAAGGGCGCGACCGAGCCGCGGGCCGTCAAGAAAGCGGTTCCCGCGCCGAAAGCCCCGGCCTCGGCCGCGCGCAAGGCCCCGGTGCATTCCCTGCCCCCGGCGAAATCGGGCCTGCTCGAAAAGGCGAAAAACGTCGGCCCGGCGGCCGTCGAGGGAAAGGCCGTCGCCGCCAATTCGATAGCCGACTTGATCCGGAAGGAAACGGGAAAGTCCTATACCGTATACAAGGACCTGTTCTTCAAGGGTATCCGGCCCTCCATCCGGGACGTTCTCGTCGGTTCGGGAAAGCGCGCGACCATCTTCAGCTCGCGCCAGAACGAGGCCGAGGAGATCATTTACAATTTCATGTTCGAGCAGTACAACAACCCGTACCAGAATTGGGGGGAGAGCGAGGAGCGGGGCATGGTGGAACGGCTGGGCTACGCGGTCCCGATGCTGGAACCCATCATCGCCCATTGGATAAAAAGGAAAGGCTGAAGAAGCGGACGCCCGGGAGACCGTGTGCGGGCATCGGCGGGGGCTTAAAACCCGGTCCTGCCCCTGAAGCTTCGCGCCAGGGTGAGCCTGTCCGCGTATTCCAGGTCGCCGCCCACGGGAAGGCCCGAGGCGAGACGGGTCACCTTCACGGGAAGGCCCTTGAGAATCCGCTGGATATAGAGCGCCGTGGTATCCCCTTCCACGGTGGGATTCGTCGCGAGGATGACCTCCGCCACGCCCCCCTCGTTTACCCGCGCCAGAAGGCCGGAAAGCCGGAGCTGATCGGGCCCGATCCCCTCGAGCGGCGCGATTACCCCCCCGAGCACGTGAAAAAGCCCGTGATACTCCCGAACGGCCTCGATGGTCTGAACGTCCTGGGGTTGTTCGACCACGCAGAGCAGCGTTCGGTCCCTGCCGGGGTCCGCGCACACGGGACAGAGTTCCTCCTCGGAATAGGAGCCGCATACCGAGCAGGGGCGAATCCTGTCGTGCAATACCGAAAGGTCCCGGGAAAGCCGCTCGCAAAGCGAGCGGTCGTTCCGCAGCAGGAAATGGGCGATGCGGGAGGCGCTCTTCTTTCCGACCCCGGGTAGGCGGGAAAAGGATTCTATCAGGTCGTCGAGGGCGTTCATGCGAGGGGCAGGTTTCCCGCCAGCGGCCCGAGCCTCTCCTTGAGAAGTTCCTTGACCTTGGCAGACGCGTCGGAATGGGCGGCCACGATGAGGTCCTGCAGCATGCGAATATCCCGGGGATCCACCGCGATAGGGTCAAGATCGACCGCCAGAAGGTCAAACTGCCCGTTAATGGTCACCTTGACGATCCCGCCGCCGGACGAGCCGGTCACCCGGACGGAGGCGAGCTCGCCCTGAATTTTCGCGAACTGCTCCTGCATGGCCTTCGCGTTCTTGAGCAATTCAAAGGGATTCATGTTCATCCTTTTCTCCCCGTATGGTTTGTCATTGAAGCGTCCCGCGAAACATGTGCCGAACGGCCTCTATCTCGGGCGGAATCGCCGCGGAACCGCCGGTTTCCTCCTCGCGGCCCGTATCGTCCATGACTATTTCCAATTCTATCCGTCGGCCCAAAAGCCGGGAAGCCTCCGTCGCCAGGAGCTTGTGTTCCTGTTCCAAAAGGTTGTGCATGAAGGGCCGATCCACGCTGAACCGAACCCTATTCCCGTCTTCCGCCCAGTCGAAGGTTTGGGCCAGTCCCGTCGCGACCATGTTTTTCGTGGATTGAAAGGTCGAAACGAGGGTATCCCGAAGTTCGGAGAAGGGTATTCGAGGCGAATCCGCGAAGGGATCCCCTAGGCGTCCCGAAGCCGTCTCGGCCGGGCCTGCGGGGGAGACCGGCGAGGGTTCCGGTACGGGTCCGGATGATTCCGGTGCGACGGGGGCCGGGGATTCGCCTTGCGCCGCGAACGGCGAGGGAACGGCTGCCCCGGCAGGTTCGACCGGAAGGGGTTCGGGCCCCGGCGATACCGTGGAGACGGCGACTGCCGGCGCCTGATACGGCTGGGCAGGCGCGGCAGGCTCCCGGTCGGGAAGCCTCTCGGTCCGGGGGGCCGGGACGGGCTTCCCGAGGCCCATCCGGGCCTTGAGGGCCGCGAAGGGATTCTCTACGGGTTCGTCGTCGCCGGCCTCCGGGGAACCGTTCCCCGCAGAGCGGTTCCCGTCCGGTTCGGCGCGCCCGGTATCGCCGGCAAGCCCGGAATCGCGGGCCGCCGGCAAGTCTCCGGTCCGGCGGTCCGCCTCAGGAAAAGGGCCGGTAGCCCCCCTTTCGAGCAGGGCCCTCGCCCCCGCGACGGCCCGCTTCAATTCGGCGGGCGAGACGTATTCCCCCAGCCCCGTAAGCCGGGACAGGGTAAGCTCCAATTCGTAACGGGGGTCAAGCGAATACCTTATATCGCGGAAAAGCTGCAGCGCCATGCCGAGGGCGCGTTCCAGTTGGGGAGCGCCCCAGGCGCCCAAGACCGCGGGGGAGTAGCGGTCCGGATTCTGACCGAGCAGGGCTTCTTTCACTATGCCGCTCTTCACGAAAAGGAGACTGCGGAAATATTCCGCCAGGTCCACCGTGAATTGCTCGACCGAAACGCCGGACTGAAGAATCCCGTCGAGGGTCTCGATCGCCAGGGCCGAATCGCCGGCCACGCAGGCTTCCGCGAGGGGATTTATGCGGTCGACCCCGACGAGGCCAAGCTTGTCCCGTATCTTGTCGAAGGTGATCTTCCCGTCGGAGAAGGCGGTAACCTGGTCGAAAAGAGTGTACGCGTCCCGGGGGCTTCCGGTCGCCTCGCGGGCTATCCAGTACAGCGCCTCGTCCTCTGCCTCGATGCCGAGCTCGGCGGCGGCGGCGGCGAGGGCGTCCTTGAGGAGCTCAACGGGGACCAGGCGGAAGTTGAATTGCTGGCACCGGCTCTTGATCGTGGCGGGAACCTTGTGAAGTTCCGTGGTCGCGAAGATGAACACGACGTAGGGCGGCGGCTCCTCGATGGTCTTCAGGAGCGCGTTGAACGCGCTCGTGGAGAGCATGTGGACCTCGTCGATTATGTACACCTTGTAACGGCAGGAATTCGGGGGGAAAAGGACCTCGTCCTTGATCTGGCGAACGTCGTTCACGCTCGTGTTCGAGGCGCCGTCGATCTCGATCACGTCGAGGCTCGCGCCGCGGGCGATCTCGACGCAGGCGGGACAGGTCCCGCAGGGGGTGCCGGTCGGGCCTTCGGCGCAGTTTATGGATTTCGCGAGCAGCCGGGCGGAGGTGGTCTTCCCGCAGCCCCGGGGTCCCGAAAAGAGGTACGCGGGCGCGATTTTCCCGGCCTGGATGGACTTTTGAAGGGTCGCCACGACGAAGTCCTGGCCGAACATATCCTCGAACCGGCGGGGTCTCCGCCTTGTAGCGGTCACTACGTATGCCATAGCGCAGAGGATACCATAAAACCGGGGCCGGTGAAAGGGCGGACTTTTGGCCGAAAACCCTTTATACTCGGGGCATGGAACCGACTATCAGACAGGCCCTTGCCTCGGACCTTCCTTACGCGTACGACGTATGCCTCCGTACCGCTTACCTGGGAAAGGACGGAACTTCCCTCTTTTCGGATCCCTGGCTCGTCGGGCAGTATTACGCCGCCCCGTACATCGCCCGCGATCCGGCCCTGTGCTTCGTCGCGGAGGAAGACCGCGTTCCCAAGGGCTATATCGTGGCCACCGACGACACCGTAGGTTACGGGGCCTGGCTTGAATCCTCCTGGCTCCCTGCGCTGAGATCCCGCTATCCCCTCGCCCTCCTCGAGGGACCGGGCGCCGCGGCCTTGAGCGATAACGAGCGTAACCTCGTGCGGACCCTGCACGGAACGCACCCGAACCCGAACTTCGCCGATTCGCCCTGGGCGGCGAGCCATCCCGCCCACCTTCACATCGACCTGTTGCCGGACCTTCAGGGAAAGGGATGCGGACGCCTGCTCATGGACCGGCTTTTCGCCGCCCTGAGGGAGCGAAAATGCCCGGGAGTGCATCTCGGGGTGGACGGCAAGAACCTGAACGCCATCGGGTTTTACGGGAAGCTCGGATTCGAGCCCCTGGAAAACGCCGAATGGGGCCTCATTCTCGGAAAACGCCTGGACTGAATCCGTCCTCCGTGGAGGGCGGCCCCGCCGCCTCGGCGGACCGAAGCCGCGACGCTCCCCGGCGTACCAAAAAAGCGCCCAGAAGGGCCAGCGGGACCAGAATCCCGAATACGGGGGCAAAATCCATACTGAATCCGGGCTCGCCTACCCCAGCGGACGTTTCCGGAGTAAGGGCCGCCGATGAAAGGCGGGACAGGCCGAGAAGCGTCACGTTATATAGCCCGTGCATCGCCGCGGGAAGGACCAGCGATCGGGTTTCCCACGCCGCGTATCCGAGGGCGAGCCCCACCGCCGCGGTAATCGGAATTCTCGCCGGGTCATGATGCAGGATACCGAACAGGACCGAAGATATCGCTATGGCCCGCCATTTACCCGTCAGGCGGCCGAGGCCGGAGAGCATGAACCCGCGAAACAGTATTTCCTCGCACGCCCCGGGAACGAGCCCGACCGCGATTACCGCCATCCATAACGGCATTTCCGAAAGGGCGCGGGCGGCTTCCTCGTTTCCGGTAAGGCCGGACGGGAAAAAGAGGGCGATTATTCCGGTGGCAAAGAGCGCGAGAAGGACCAGGCCCGCGGTCATTCCGAGCGCCCCGGAGACCGCCTTTCCGGCGGGAACGCGGAGGGGAAAGGTGAGGGGCAGATCCATCCGCCGCAGCCGGGCGTAGGCGATCGGCACGGCGCCCAAGGCAAGGGTAAAAAGCGTGATGCCCCAGAACGGCGTGAATGCGGCGAAACCCCCGCCAAGGTAACCGGTGTATAAAAGGGCTGCCGCGTACAGAAGAAGGAGATCGAGCGTCCCGGGGACGCGCCCCGGAACGCCGGGGACTTCGTTATCGCTCACGATGATGCATGATACCCCTTTCGGAGGGCCCGGGGAAGGGCGGTAATAACGTGAAGACGGGGGGATTCACTCCGACGCGGGGACGAAATCTATGGTTTGCCGCCTGCTCAGGACGTCGGAAAGGGCCCAGGAACCGTCACGATTCCGTTCGGCGGGAATGGAGTAGGACTCGTTTGCCGGGAAGGAAATCAGCGCCGAGGTCGCGCTTATCAGGGTCACTTTCGCCTTGCCCCCGGATTCCGCGAGGGTTTTCAGCCGCTCCACGACCGCGGTCCGGTTTTCCCGGGATAAGCCCGAGAGAAACGGCGCCTCGACGGCGAGGGCATTCCCGTCTCCCGCGAGAATCGCCGCGCGGCTACGGTCCCAAAGGGCGGAGACGGCCTTTTCGTCGGGGTTTTCCGCGCAACCGGCGAGAAGAGCGATGGCGCCCATCGCGAGGAGGACGGATATCACCCGGGACAGGCTATACCGCCGATTATCGAGGCGGGGGGAAAGAAAAGGGCTTCCCCTTGGGGAAGCCCTATCGAGCGATCCGCTCACTTCGTGTATTTGACGATCGTGCCGGAAATCTCCGCGGTCGCCGGGGCATAAAGGCTGAAGGTTACCGCGTTGAGGAGGTAATCGATTACCGAAGCCTTGTACTCGATCGTGATATTCACGGCCGCGTCGCCGGAATATTTCTGGATCTCGCGCTGGATCGCGTCGTAAATGGCGGTATCCATCGCGGTCGCGGTCACGTTCAGGAGATTTGCGCCGCCGGGCGCGCCGAGAAACTCGCTGACATGAACCGAGGTCGAAAAGGTTCCCACCGTGTTGTACGCGGGAATCTCCCGGGTTACCTGCGCTCCTTCAAGCTTGAAGGTGGTACAGGACGCGGCAAAGGCCACGGCGAGGGCCGCGACGATCAATAAGCCGATTCTTTTCATTTCTAAAGCCTCCGTATACTACGGTCGTTTCCCGACCGCGCTTTCCTAATGATAGTACATTGCCGGGAAAATCTCACATATCCTCGTTTTTTATTTCACGGATTTTCGGAAAATTCCTTCTTCGGCACAAAACGCCGCCTCAATACTCGAACTCGAGCTGCCCGTCCGGGTGGATCGAGGCGAGAAGCGCGTCCGCGTCGAATCCCGCGGCCTGGCCGATCGCCCTGGCCACGGGAAGCAATTGGGATCCGGCGTACCAGGATCGGTCGATTCGTCCGTCGGCCAGGGACAGGGCTTCCGGGCCGTTTTCCGTAATGACGTATTCCACGGTTCCGCGCCTTCCCGTCCATCCGAGGGAACGGGCAACCTTGATATGGGGCGGCGTTGAGGCGACGTAATCCTCGGGGGCGCGCCTGAGCCGCTTCCTGAAGACCAGCTCACCGTCGAAATCGCCCCTGTAGAGCCCTTCGGCCTGGTCGCGAACGTAGTCTTCCGCGGCACCTGTGTCGGGCGAGGAAAATACGATCGACAGGAGCTCGCGCTGGAACCGCCGCGCGAATGGCGTATAATCGCTCCGCACCGCCTCCATCCCCTTGATTTCGGTTTCCGCGCTCCCGTCGTCGAGAAGCCGAAGCCCCGCGTAGCCCTTCGCCCTTCCCCGGGCGTCAGTCCCGGTCTCCGGGCCCCTCAGGTGGGGAATGAAGAACCGGAGATACAGTTTCTCGAAGCGGATCGATATGAACGACTCCAGGGCCCATTCGGCCCGCACGCGCTCCGCCAGGGCTTCGTTCAGCCTGGTTGCCAGGGCGACCGAGTGACCGGCGATTCCCGCGGCGTCACCCGCTTCCGGACCCGCCTCCCCGTACTCGACGAACACCGAATCCGTATCCCCGTACAGAACCCTGTAGCCCAGGGCGGCGAAAAAATCGCGGGCGAAAAGCAGGCACCACTTCCCGAATGACGTGACGGCGCCGGCCAATTCCGTCCGGGCGTATCGGCACTTCGGGGTTCCCAGGACGCCGTAAAACGAGTTCATGAGGATTTTGTACACGTAGGCGGAGGCGTCGTCGCCTCGGTCGATCGCAGCGAGTCGCTCGGAAAAGTACCGCTCGATGAGCGCCGGCAATATCCCGCCCTCCCGGACGAAGGACGCGCCGTTCGGCGCGCGGATCAACCCGCCGTCGGGCTTGGCGCCCCGGGCGAGCTCGTAGGCGAGGGGATCCACGTTGAAGGTCTTCATGACGCTCGGATAGAGGCTCCGAAAATCGAAAACCGCGACGGAACCGAAAAGGCCCGCCATGGGATCGAGGACCGTGCCTCCCGCCGCCCCGGAAACGTCCCTCTCCGGGTCCGCGTCCGGTTCGAGGATTCCCCGGGAAAAAAGCCCTTCCGCGTAAATGCGCTCGAAGGAGGCGACGCTGGTCCACGCCTTGTCGAGCCCGGCGCCGGTGAGGGCGCTCCGCTCGACCGTATGGACGATCAGCTCCTTACGCTCCAGAATCTCGTTCACGAGCCTCGCGTCATTCAGGCAGTAACGGCAAAAGGAGGCGGGATCCTCACGGTAAAGGCGGTCAAGTTCCGCGAGCTTGTCCCCTCCCTCGGATTCCACCGTCTTTCCGCGGCCCAGGGTCTCGCGGGCCACCGCGTCCAGGGTATGGGACTCGTGGCCCCATTCCCCCGTCCTGACCAGCCGGAGGGCGTCGAGGACCTGCCGGCCCGGAAGGAATACCGAGGCGGAGCCGCGCCGTCCCCGCCCGGCGTCGCCTCCCGGGGTATCTTCGGAAGGAAAGAAAATGCCTTCCTCGGTCGACCTTCCCAGGGCAAAAGGGACGCCGTTTCGCCGGTATGCCGCGGCGAGCCGGGGAAAGTCGAAATCGATTACGTTCCAGCCGGTAAGAATATCGGGATCCATGGCGCCCACGGAACAGGTCAGGCCGTCGAGCAAATCCCGCTCGGAAGGATACGCCTCGAGGGGGATATCCGGGGGGACGGGCCCGGCGAAGTCGCCGAAAAAGAGAATACGCTCGGACAGTCGCCGGGCATTCCCGCCGCCGGGAGGAAAGGAAAAGGACGAAAGGCCCACCGCCAAAACGGTGCCCGCGGGTTCCGCGGTCTCGATATCCAGCGAAACGACGGTGAGGGGAACCCGCGCGTCGTGTTCCGCCTCCATGGCCGCGTCGACGAACACGAGATCGACGTTCCTGCCCCCGCGGCACGTGCCCTCGATCCGGATACCGCCGCGGATACCCCGGCGGGCAAGGAAGGCCGCCGCGCCCCGGAGACCTTCCCGGTGAACGGGAAGGCCGGCGCGGGCCAGCGCGTCCAGATCGCCGGTTCGGAGCGGCTTTCCGGAAGGCCCCGCGAGGGCCAGGGCCGGCTCGCCGGAGAAGGTTTTCCAGGGAGAGGGAACAGCCGAAGCCTTCACCCCTGCTGCGGTACCGGCACGGGAAAGGGCGGGGATCGACGACCCGGGAATGAACGCCTCCCGGGGGAGTGAGGGGAAGCTTGCCGCGAAGCTGCGCCCGTCCTCAAGGCGGCCGACGACCTGCTCGCTGCCCCGTCGCCTGTCGGTATAGGCGTGTACTATAAACCCCTTCGCGGAAACGCGTTCCATGGGTCCATCATAACAGGAGAACCGCCCTTGATCAGCCCAAGCCGATGAAATTCTCGAAGGCTTCGCGGGAGAGGGGCCGCGAGACGAGATAGCCCTGGGCCACGTCGCAACCCAATTGCCGGAGGCGCTCAAGCTGATGGAAAGTCTCCACGCCCTCGGCGATCGAGGTGAGCCCGAAGGCCTTCGACATGGAAAGGATCGCGGCGACGATATCCCCGCCCGAGCCGTCCTCGTCGAGGCTCCGCACGAAGGATTGGTCGACCTTGAGGGCGCTTACCGGAAGGGTGTTCAGGTAATTCATCGAGGCATACCCGGTGCCGAAATCGTCGATCGCGAAGGTCACCCCCGTCTCGCGGATTTTCTTCATGGTCTCGGTCACCCTCTGGATATTGCGCATGAATCCCGACTCGGTGATTTCCAGCTTCAGTAGGTTCGGGGAAAGGCCGGTAGCCTCGAGCACCGCGGCTACCATGTTCTCGAAATTCCCGTTATCGAACTGCCGCATCGCCACGTTCACCGAGACCTGGACCGGGCGGCCGGCGTCTTCCCAGCGCTTCGCGTCGCGGCAGGCCTCGAGGAGTACCCAGTTTCCCAGGGGGGCGATAAAGCCCGAATCCTCCGCCAGGGGCAGGAATTCCCCCGGGGAAACCAAAACCCCGGGTTCCGATTCCCAGCGGATCAGCGCCTCGCAGCCCGTCAAGCCGTGGGCCAGGCCCGGGGCTGCGGCCTCGATGGATACCTGCGGCTGGTAGTGTATTACGAACTCGGACCGCTCCAGGGCCCGGTGCATGTTGCTCTCTATCTCGAGCCTGCCCCTGTTTACCCGTTCCATCTCGCCGGACGCGTACCGGTAAAGGCCCTTCCCCTCTTCCTTCGCGATGAACAGCGCCCCGTCCGCCTTGCGTATGAGGGTATCGGTATCCGCGCCGTCCTTCGGGTAAATCGAAATCCCCACGCTCGCCCCTATATACACGTCGCTCCCGTTCACCTCGAAGCGCTGGGAAAGCCGCGTGACCAGTTTCTGGGCGACGACGCCGGCGCTTTCGTCCCGGTTGAGGTTCTGCAGCACGAACCCGAATTCGTCCCCGCCTATGCGGCACAGCGTGTCGGATTCGCGCAGGCAATCCTTCATCCGGTCGGTGGCCTGGACGAGCAGGGTGTCCCCCGCCACGTGGCCGAGGCTGTCGTTCACGTGCTTGAAGCGGTCAAGGTCCAGGTAGAGAACGGCGAAGCGGTAGCCTTGCCTCCTCGCGCTCGCTATCCCGCGCTCCACTCGGTCGGAGAAAAGCATGCGGTTGGGAAGGCCCGTCAGGGGATCGTAATAGGCGAGCTGGTTGAGCTTTTCCTCCGCTTCCTTGATGAGGGTAACGTCGGTGGAAACCCCGATATAATTTGTGCGTTCCCCCTTTTCGTCGCGTATCACGTTTATCGTTTGCCACTTCGGGTACACGGTTCCGTCTTTCTTGCGGTCCCAAATTTCCCCTTCCCAATGCCCGGCGGCAAGGAGTTCCTCCCAAAGCATCCGGTAAAAATCGCCGCCATGGCGGCCGGACTTGAACATGCGGGAATTCCGGCCGATCATCTCTTCCCGGGCGTAACCCGTCATGCGGCACATCGCGTCGTTCAGCTCGATGATGGAGCCGTCCATCCCGGTGATGATGACGGCCTCGCTCGTGCTTTCAAGGATTTTCTTGAAGATAGTCAATTCGCTGTTCGCGTTGAGGAGCGCCGACGTCCGCTCCCCGATCAGCCTTTCGAGGTCCGCGTTGAGCCGCCGTACCACGTCGTGGGCCGAGAGTACCCTCACGTGCATCGCCCGGATCGAGCGGGCGATATGGCCGATCTCGTCGCTTCGCCGGGAAAGCGGCTCGAAGACCGATGCCGATTCCGCCGATTCCAGCCCGCAGGAATCGACCTCGGATTCGAGCCGCGCCATCGGCGCCGCGAACCATACGCCGTAGGCTACGTTGACGAGCGCGAGGAAAACGAGCGCGAGGATCCCGTAAATGGTCAGGGTTCCCTTGAGCATTCGCGCCTCTTCCAGCAGCAGGCTTCTCGGGGTACGGGTCCGAATGGCGAAAAGGGGGACTCCGGCCGCGTCGAGAAACGAGACGTAACCGAGAATTGCGTCCGTGGTCGGGTCGGGGAACAATCCCGCCCGCATCGATTCCGTCTCGCGCGTATCCGACAGGCCCGAGGGAAGGGGATCGCTGAAACGCTCGGCGGCCACGTTGGTTCGCTCCGAGATCCGCTTCACGAAATCGGAATCGAGGGTATTGAACATGACGAGCGTGCCCGCGACGGGACCCGAACCGTCCGTCTTGAGAATCGCGTTGGCCCGATAAAGAGTGGGGACCGACTTGACGGAGAGGAAGGCCGCTTCCCCGTGCCCTGGGCCGCCTTCTTTCGCCGCCGGCGACAAATCGATATCCGGCGGCAACTCGCAGAAGGAGCGATTGGCGCGATCGTAGCCCCGGGAGTTGAGGACCTTTCCCGCGGTATCCAAAAGCACGACGCCGCACAGGTCGAGGTTCATGAAGGTGGACGCCGCGAAATTATCTTCCCAGAACCCGGGGCCTCTTCCCCTCGCGTAATCCCAGGTATCGTCCCACACGGCGTAGTCGGCCACCGTCTTCGACAGTGCCTCGGACTCATAGGCTACCGCGCTTATCACGCGGGACAGGTCCGCCGAGGCAAGCTCGGTTTCCGTTTCGAGGAATCCCCTGTTTATCGCGTTGGCGGTTACCGCGAGCATGCTCAGCGTAAATAAAAGGATCAGGATCGCGGTCATCGCCAAAAGCTTCGTTTTGATTTTCACGCGCCTCGTTTTCCGATTTTTTTACATCGGCTCCTGCCTAAGAAGTATATACCCCGGGAGGGGGGCGTCAATGCGGCGGGGCGTTTTCCCCCTCGAGGAGCGCCTTTACGGCCTCGCCCGCGAGAAGGAGACCCGCGACGGGGGGAACGAAGGGAAGGCTGCCCGGGATTACCCGCTTCCGGATAGCACCGGTCTGAACCTCCTCGCTCTCCCCGACCCGCGACGGCTCTTCACGGGAATAGAGCACCCTGAGGGGGCCCAAGCCCCGCCTTTTCACCTCGTGGCGCATGACCCTCGCCAGGGGGCATACAGAGGTCTCGGAAACGTCGGCGAACTCGAACCTGGTGGCGTCGCGCTTGTTTCCCGTTCCCATGGAACAAAGGATCGGCGTTCCCGCGACCTTGCACCGCTCGATAAGCAGAAGCTTCGCGGACACCGTGTCGATGCAATCAAGAACGAAATCAAGGGAGGAAAAATCGAAGGCTTCTGCGGTTTCCCGGCCGAATACCCCGGCGAAGGTTTCCACCCGCGCCTCCGGATTGATATCCCGAATTCTCTCGGCGGCGACCTCGGTCTTGGGCCGGCCTACCGAGGAATGGGTCGCGAAAAGCTGTCGGTTAAGGTTCGTGAGGGAAACGGAATCCGAGTCCACCAGGAGAAACGAACCGATCCCGGCGCGGGCGAGGGCCTCCACGGCGTAGGAGCCAACCCCTCCCAGGCCGAACACCGCGACCCTTGACCGGGTAAGTACCGCGGTTGAGTCCTTTCCCAACACAAGCTCGCTTCTCGAAAACTGGGTCGTCACGCTTTGCGCCTCCGAGGGGAAGAATACCCGCAAACCCCGGGCGGGGCAACGGCTTCGTCAGTGAAGGCGCTTCCTTTCGCTGGTCAAAAGGGCGTTCCTAAGCTCCATCGGGGTCGCGCTGGAGAGCCAACGTTCCTCGAAGCCCGGTTCCTCCGCGAGTATTGCGATCGCGGCCAGGGCCTTGAGGTGCAGGAGCCGCTTTTCCCCGGTGCCGCCAAGGAAAAAGGCGGCCCTCACCGCGGGCTGGGCCGCCGTGAAATGGATGCCGCCCCGGCTTCTCACCACGTACAGGAACATCCGGTCCTCCCCTTCGATCACGATATGGGGAATGGCGAGAAATTCCGAAATCGCCGTGTTCGTTTCCTTCTGCCGCCGGATAAACTCGCCGTAAACCCGGTCGGCGTCTAGCCCGTACCGGTCCGCGATCTTCCTGGAAATCTTTCCCGCGACACGGGCGAAGGGAACCGGCCGGTCGATCTCGATTATCTCGCAATCCATCAGAAGCCCGTCGAAGGCATCCTGCTCGATATTATCCCGGTGTATCACGATGTCGATGAGCTCGTTCTCGAGGGCGTTACCGATGATCCTCCGGTCGGCGATCCTTCTCATGAGGTGCAGAAGGGCGAACTCGGCCCGGTTTCCCTTTTTTCCGTAAAAGAAATAGAGGCAAAACCCCGCGAGGAGGAAAGCGCCCGTTATCTCCACCGACTCGGACCCGAGAGCGACTATGAAATACGAAAAAACCGCCACGCTCCCTATTTGGAGCCAGGGATACAGGGGCGCCCGAAAGGTAGGCCTGTAGCCCGCGATGCCGCTCTCGCGAAGAACGACGACCGAGAGATTAGTGAGCGCGTAGGACGCGAGGATTACCGTCGAGGCCGACTTTACCAGGGTCTCCAGGGGAAGGAGCAGGGAGAGGAAAACGAAAGCGCCGGTCAGCAATATGGCGGGGATCGGGGTACCGGCCTTCGGCGCGAGGTTTCCCAGTGAGGGCGGAACGAGGCCATCCCTGGCCAGGGCGAGGGGATACCTGGATGCCGCCATTATGCCGGCGTTCGCCGTCGTGACGAAGGCGAGAAGGGCCGCCGCGGACATGAGCCAATACCCCGCCCGTCCCAAGGTCTTTTTCGCCGCGTCCGCCACCGGGGCGAGAGACGAGCCGAATTCCGCGGGGGTAAGCGTCGCCGTTACCGCGACCGAGATGAGGACGTACAGAACGGTAACGAGGGCGATCGAGGCGAGCATGCCGAAGGGAATGTCCTTTCTCGGGTTGGAAATTTCCTCGGAAAGGTTCGCCACCTTGAGAAGGCCGCCGAAGGAGATGAACACGAAACCCGCGGCAACCACTATCTCGCCGACGGATACGGAACGTTCCGCCCCGGGCCAGGGTCCGTCCAGTTGCGCGAGGCCGAAGCCGGCGTACGCCGCCATCAGGCCGATCAAGAGGACGACGAGAAAGGTCTGGAGCCACGCGGCTTCCCGCACGCCCACGCAATTGAGGGCGGTAAAAAACGCGCACAGCGCGAAGGAGACGGCGGCAACGGGAAGACCGAGAGGAGGGGCGACGAGGGCGGAAATACCGAAGATGGCGAAGGCGCTTTTAAGGCAGAGGGCGATCCATCCCAAAAGGCCCGAAACGGTTCCCAGGGCGGGACCGAAGGTCTTGTTCACGAAGAAATAGTCGCCCCCGGCCTTCGGCATCGCCGTCGCGAGCTCGACGACCGACATCGCGCCGAGAAGCGCCAAGATTCCCGCGACGAGATACGCCACGGGAACGTACGGCCCGATCCGGCCGTATACGAGAGATGGAAGGATGAATATCCCCGAACTGATCATGGCGCCGGATGACACGCTGAAGACGCCGAACAGATTCACACCCTTTCGTACGTTCATTTGAGCCTCCGTTACAAGTATATGCGTCAGTACGGCGGACGCGACCTTTTCGCGAAATTATGGCCCATTTCAAAATCGTGACGCTAACGCAATCGGCTGGTTATTCCGATCCCCGGACGATGTAAAACATGCGTTTTTTATCGATATTTATTTTTCGAATTGACACGCCTACGAGCTCCCTCATAAACTGGATTCCTGCCGGCGTCGCCGGAAAAATGATTCGCGTGTACCCAATAAAGAGGAGAAAGATCGTGTTCAAGAAAATCATCTTCGCCCTGGCCCTCTGCGCCATGGTCGCAACGTCCGCCGCCGCCCAAACATCGGGCCTGTCCCTCGGTCTCGGCAAGTCCCCGACCTTCCGGGTCGGACCCGGAAAGGACGATAAGGGCGTTCAGGTTTACAGCTTTACCTACGTGTATGGAACCGTCGTGTTCGACGCAAAGGGAAAGATAGTTGGATGCGAATTCGACGAACTCGAGGTTTCGACCCCGAACTACGACGGGGCTTCCATGCCGCACTTCGCCGGTTGGCCGGGAACCCCTGGATACAACGTCACGAACCACGACACCGAGAAGGTCGACGGCGTATCTCCCAACACGGCCGAGTCCACCGCCGCCGACGTCGCGGCTTGGCAGACCAAGCGCGAGCGGGGCGACAAGTACGGCATGAACGCGAAAAATGACTGGTGGAAGCAAATGGATTTTTACGAGTCCATCTTCATCGGGAAAACCGTCGACGAGGTAGAAGCCTGGTTCGACAAGTACGCCAGCGCGGCCGGGCGCCCGCTCAACCCCGCGACCAAGGACGCGAAGGAAAAGGCAAAGCTTGACGCGCTATCCGCCGCCGACCAGAAAGTGGCGATCGATGCCCGCTCAGGCGCCACCATGAGCATCACCGACTCCCACGGAAACGTGATCGCCGCTCTCCGCGACGCGTGGAACAAGCGCAAACCCCTCGGAAAGTAAATTAAACGTTTGGCCCGCCGCCGCCGTCGGAAGGCGGCCGGCCTTACCTATCGAAGCCGGGCTTCCGAGGTCCGGCTTCGTTTCGTACGCCCCGTTCGAGAATTGAGGAGAACGCCCTTCGGCTTGCCCTCCCCCGTCAGTCCCCGATTATCTTGACCAGGACGCGTTTCCGTCTCCTTCCGTCGAACTCTCCGTAAAATATCTGTTCCCAGGGACCGAGGTGGAGCGCGCCTTCCGTAATCGCCACCACGACCTCACGGCCCATGATTTGCCGCTTCATGTGCGCGTCGGCGTTCGTTTCGCCCACGTTGTGCCGATAGGAGGAAACCGGCTCGTGGGGCGCGAGCTTTTCGAGCCACAGGTCGAAATCGTGATGCAGCCCGCCCTCGTCATCGTTTATGAAAACGCTCGCCGTGATATGCATGGCGTTCACGAGGCACAGCCCTTCCCGCACGCCGGACTCGGCCACGAGGTCCGCCACCGTTTCGGTGACGTTCACGAATTCCCTCTCCAGTCGGGTATTGAACCACAGCTCTTTCGTCAAATGTTTCATGGGTAGGAGTATACACCTAACGGACGGGCTTTTGCCCGTCGGGAAACGTACGGCTACGCCGAGAAAAGGCCGGGCTGCCCTCCGGCGCCCGGCCCCGCCGTTTTCGGTTCCGCGGGCTTAAGCCCCGAGCATCCTCGACAGGTCCGCCTCGGGGGTGGAGATCGGGGTTACGCCCCAGTTTTCCACGAGGACCTTCAATACGTTCGGCGAGACGAAGGCGGGAAGCGTCGGTCCCAGGTATATGTTCTTGATGCCCAGGGAGAGCAGGGTCAGGAGCACGCATACGGCCTTCTGTTCGTACCACGACAGCACCAGGGTGAGGGGCAGTTCGTTCACGCCGCAGTTGAACGCCTCGGCGAGGGCGAGCGCCACGCGGATCGCGCTGTACGAATCGTTGCACTGCCCCATGTCCATGATTCTCGGCAAGCCGCCGATATCCCCAAGGTCCAGGTCGTTGAACCGGAACTTGCCGCAGGCCAGGGTGAGTATTATCGAGTCCTTCGGGCTGTTCGCCACGAAATCCGTGTAATAATTCCGGCCGGGCTTGGCGCCGTCGCATCCTCCGACCAGGAAGAAATGACTTATCGCCCCGGACTTAACCGCGTCCACGACCTTGTCGGCGACGGAGAGGACGGTACCGTGGCCGAAGCCGGTAGTCAGGGTATTGCCCCCGTTGATTCCGGTCATCTTCCTGCCGTCGGGATATCCGCCCAGCTCAAGGGCCTTCGCGATGACGGGGGAAAAGTCTTTCTTTCCGTCGGACTCGGGAATATGGACCATGCCGGGATAACCCACCACGGAAGTCGAGTAGATCCGGTCCGCGTAGGACGCCTTGGGCGGCATGAGACAGTTCGTGGTGAAGAGCACTGCCCCGGGAATCCCGTCGAATTCCTTCTGCTGGTTTTGCCAGGCCGTGCCGAAGTTGCCCTTCAATTGAGGATGCTTCTTCAGCTCAGGATAGGCGTGGCAGGGCAGCATTTCGCCATGGGTATACACGGCGACGCCCTTTCCGTCCGTTTGCTCCAGGAGCATGGCGAGATCGTGAAGGTCGTGACCGGTTACCACGATGAAGGGCCCGGGGGCCACCTCGGTGGTCACCTTGACCGGGGTCGGAATCCCGTAGGTACCGGTATTGGCGCCGTCCAGCAGCGCCATGCAGGCGAGGTTTACCTTTCCCGCCTCCATGTTAAGGTCCAGGAGCTCGCTTACAGCGAGATCGGAATCGAGGGCGAGGAGCGCCTTGTAGAAGAACGCGTACACCGCGGGGTCTCGCCGCGAAAGCGTTGCCGCGTGATGGGCGTAGGCGGCGATTCCCCGCAGGCCGAACAGGAGCAGGGACTTTAGGCTCCGCACGTCCTCGTCCGCGCCGAACCAGACCGAGTTCAGGTCGAAATCCTTCTCCGCCCCGGGTAAAACCTTCCGGGCGGCCGCGAGCCTCGAAGCCGCGTCGTCTATCTTGGCCGCGAGGCAGGAAATCGCGTCATCGTCGAAATTGACGTTGGTGATCGAGGTAAAAAGGGCGTCGACGACGAGATCGTCGGTTTCTTTCGAGCCGCCCTCGGCCCCCGCGATCTTCGCGAGGCGCACGATTTTTCCGGTCAGGCGGTCCTGTAAATTGGCGGTGGATTCCTTCTTGCCGCACGCGCCGACCACGGTACAGCCTTTCCCGCCGACCGTCTGTTCGCATTGAAAACAAAACATTGACATTTGTAATTACCTCCTCAGGTGAGGTAACGATACGTCCTGGGGCGCGAAAAAGATGTTGCAAATGCAACATCTTCCCGCGTTTTCTTTCACTCGGTAATTTCTATGCGGTTTCCCTCGGGATCCAGGATAAGGCTCTCGTAATAGCCGTCCCCGGTCGTGCGGGGGCCGGACAGGACGGCGATACCCGAACCCGCAAGCTCGGCGGTCATCGCGTCAACCCGCGCCCTGCTGCCCGCGGAAAAGGCGAGGTGGGCCAACCCGGCCCGTTCGCGGTCGCCAGGGGCAAGTTCCACGCCGTCCGACGGGGAATCGTACCCGCCGCCGGCCTTTCGCATGAGCTC
>QKCE01000197.1 GCA_003245785.1 Spirochaetales bacterium
CTACTCCTGCTAAAAAGAAAGACCAATCGGATACACCGGTTGGTCTTTTTGCTTTTAAACCAAGGTGCAGGAGTAGGACTCGAACCGTAGTCCCGTGCCTGAAAACTCCGAGCTGGCGCAGGAGTTTTCAGGTCGAGGCGCAAGGATGCGCCGAGAGGGACGTAGGCGCCCGGAGGAAGGGCGCAGGAAGCGCCCGACCGGAGGGAGAGGCTCCTACTCCTGCTAAAAAGAAAGACCAATCGGATACACCGGTTGGTCTTTTTGCTTTTAAACTCCCGATTTACGGAATACCGATGCATCATCGAGCGCTACCCGGGTTTTCACGCCCGGGCAGCCCCGCGTTCCGTCAGTTCTTCTTGCCGCTGTTCCCGGGCGTCTTCGAGGCGGCGGAATTTCCCTCGACGGTGGTAGCCCGGAAGGGCTGTCCCTTGTCGTTGAGGAGCTGTACCCCGTCGCTGCCCTTCTTCTTCAGGCCGTAGTAGAAATCCACCGCGGTGCCCGCCGCCAAGGAGGCGGTATCCAGGGTGTAGGAGTATTCCTTGCCCTTTCGGTCCATGGCGTATTCCTTGAACGAGCTATCCTTCCCCGCGACCTTCACGTAGACCGAAACGTCGTAGAGGCCAAGCTCGTTTTTCAGGACCACGAAGAAGCGGATGCCGCCCTTGTCGCCGGTAGGACCGCTGAAATAGCTTTCAACGTCCTTCGTGCCATCGTTGGTCGCCGTAACGGTCCCGGGCGTGGCCGGAACGGTCGGCGCGGGGGTTGCCGGGGTAGTCGGCGTGACGGTTACGGGCGGCGCGGGGGGCGTCGTATTCACCGCGCCCGCCACGGCGGCGATCACGAAGTCGTTGAGGCTGCCGCCGCTACCGTCCCGGAGGGTCGCGCTTAAGTTCCCCGCCAGGGGGTCGGTTCGGCGAAGCACGAAGTAATACTGGATGAACTCCGCCGAGGCCGTCGCCGCGTCGAGGGTGAAAGCGAAGCCGTTGGCGATGGCGACGCCCTTTGCCTCCCGGTAGGCGGTTGCGCCCGAGGTCCGGTAATAGAGGGACGCGGCGTCGCCGGCGGTCGCCCCCTGGGCTGAGAGGTTGAGCGCGAAGCCCTTTCCCTTGGGGTAACCCTCGGGTTTGCCGTGGGAGAGGGTCATCGCCAGCTCGGCTTCCTTCCGCGCCCGGAGTTCCGCGAGGGAACCGATCGGGACGGCCCACGCCGTGTCTCCCCCGGGAAGGCTTATTTCCAGGTCGCCGAAACGGGAGTCGACCACTACCGCGCGCATGGTATAGGTCCACGTTCCCGGCTTTGCCAGGGAGGCGGGGAGCGCCGCGCTCCAGGAGTCTCCCTCATTCACGAAGGGAAGACCGCGCCCGAAGGCGGTCGAGCCGCCGGCGAAGGCGAGGCTCTTCACCTGAAGCTTCGGGTCCGTCACCCGTACGGTGAAGGTGACTGGCTGTCCCTCCAAGGCATCCGCGGGCGGCGTATGGACGAAGGCTTTCTGCAGTTCAGCGATCCGGTCCTTGGCGAGTTCCGCCTTGGCCCGGTACCCGACCGTGAAGATTTTATCCAGGGGGTAAACGGCCTCTATCATGCCCAGATTGGCGAAGGTGTCGGCGTAGCGGAAGGAATAGGTCACCGTGCCCGCCTCGAGTTCCTCGACGGGAATTCCCGCCGTGTAGACTCCCTTGCCCGCGTCGTTCATGGGAACGATGCGAACCGCGTTGCCCCGGCGGAGTACCATCTCCACGCGGCGCGGTCCCCGGCTCAGGCGGTCGAGCAGGGACGGGTAGCGCAGTTCGGCCCGAACCGTCGGTGGGGCGAGCCAGGTTCCGCTCACGGGCCCCGCGTGGACGAGGGCGGCGCCGAAGTCCTGCTTTACCCGGGCCGCCAGGGCCGCCTGGTCGAGAACGGGCACCGATTTGGGGTCCGTAGGGTAATTGACCGTTATGTCGCCGAATTCCGCGTCGTTCCAGCGGGCGGTCCAGCGCCAGGCAAGGGAATTGCCCTTGATGGGGGCGGGCAGGGCCGCGGAGTAGACGGAACCGGCGGCGATGGGCGTCAGGCGCGCCGTGGTTCCGCCGGTTTGCACCTCGCAGTAGAGGTCCGCCGGGGCGGGCGCGCCGCTTACCTTCAGCCGGAATTCGGCGGGTTCATTGTAAATGAATTCCGTCGGGGTGCCCCCGTCGGAGAGCCGGGCGGCGTATTCCGCGGTCGCCTTCGCCTTCGCTTCCGCGAAGGAGAGTATCCGTACCCGCGCGGTGGAGGAACTTACGTCTTCGCCCTTGGAGTTCTTCATCACCGCGTAGTATTCGAGGGTTCCCGCGGGAAGTTCCGTCCCGGGAACGCGGGCCTCGAAGAGGCCGCCGTTCCGGCTACCCTTGATTTCCTGCCAGGGGCCGCCGTTCACCCGGTATTTGAAGGTGACGTTCAGGGCATCGGCATTTTTGTCCCATGCCCGGACAAGCATGACGTAATCCCGTCCCTCCCGTCCGTCTTCCCGCGCCGCGGGCGTTATGCCGAAACTCGCGCAGCCGACCGCGAAGGTCAACAGGGCAAGGGAAAGAAGACCGGCGAGCGTTCTCGCCGCAGAGCCGATACGGGTCGGTGCATTCATGGCAAACTCCTATAGGATAAATAGTAAGCGTCCCGGTAAGGGAATTGCAACACTCGGCATCGGTTTACCACGCGCGGATTCCCGGTCGCCGGGCACCGGGCGTCACGCCCTTAAAAGGGATCACTTCCTCGTCAGGATACAAGGATTAATCGGGAGGTAAGGCGCGTCGGTTCTTTTGCCGACGAAAAAAACAAAGGTATTGCATAAAATTGCAAAACTAGGTAACATGTTTGTATAAATATACAGCAGGGCCGCTGGAAGGAATTTCCGGCGGCTTTTTTGTCGGCTCCTTCCGGTACCTGACGGGGAGAGCGAATGGACCTTCGTGAATTGGTTGATTATCTGTGGGTAATCGTGGCGGCGGCGCTCGTTTTTTTCATGCAAGCGGGCTTTTCAATGGTGGAATCCGGGCTCACGCGAACCAAAAACAGCGTGAACGTCGCCATCAAGAACCTTACCGATCTCGGCGTCTCGATTTTGGTGTTTTGGGTGTTCGGCTTCGCGCTTATGTTCGGCAATTCCCGCTTCGGGCTGATCGGCGCGAGCGGCTTTCTCGAGGATTTCTCGGGCGCCGGCCTCATGGGCGCCGCTACCTTCTTTCTTTTCCAGGTAATGTTTTGCAGTACCTCCGCGACGATCGTCTCGGGCGCGGTCGCCGAGCGCATGCGCTACGCGGGCTATATCATCGGGACGGTTTTCCTTTCGGGGCTCATATACCCGGTCTTCGGGCATTGGGCCTGGGGCGGAATCGGGGGCGCGTCCATCGGTTCCGGCCAGGGTTGGCTCGCGGCGATCGGTTTCGTCGATTTCGCGGGGTCTACGGTGGTCCATTCCGTAGGCGGGTACGTGGCCCTCGCCGCCCTGCTCGTGATCGGCGCCCGCGAGGGTCGGTTCCCGAAAAAGGGTAAGCCCGTCAAGATTCCCGGCGCGAATATCCCGCTTTCCGTCGCGGGCGTTATCATCCTCTGGTTTGGCTGGATCGGGTTCAACGGCGGCAGCACCCTCGCGATGAACGAGAGCGTGCCCGCGATTATCCTCCATACCTGCCTCGCCGGGGGCGCGGGCATGCTTTCCGCCCTCTTCGTCGGCTGGGCCTTCACCGGCAAGCCCGAGGTAAGCTTCGTGATGAACGGGAGCCTCGCCGGGCTGGTGGCGATTACCGCGAACTGCCACGCGGTGAGCTCCACTGAAGCCGCGCTTATCGGGGCGGTCGCCGGCATCGTGATGCTCGGCGCGGACTGGCTCCTGGATCGGTTCCGCATAGACGACGCGGTCGGGGCGATTCCCGTTCACCTCGCGGCGGGTATCTGGGGCACCCTCGCGGTCGGCATCTTCGGGGACCCCGAGGTACTCGGCACTACCCCGATCTGGGGAAGCCAGCTCGCGGCCCAGGCCATAGGCGTCGTCGCCTGCGCCGCGTGGTCCTTCGGCCTTTCCTGGCTTTTCTTCGTCCTCCTGAACAGCCTCGTGCCCCTCCGGGTCACGGCCGAGCAGGAACGGTTCGGCCTCAATATCGCCGAGCACGGAGCCTCCACGGAAATTTTCGAGCTCTTTACCACGATGGAAGAACAGGCCAGAAGCGGCGACCTTTCCAAGCGCCTTCCCGTGGAACCCTTCACCGAGATCGGCCAAATCGCCGACCGGTACAATTCGGTGATCGCCGCCCTGGAGCGAAACACCATCGCGAAGGACGAATACGAGGATATTTTCCGCAACGTGTCGGACGGGCTCTTCCTGATCGACTCGCGCTTCCTCATCTGCCCGAACTATTCCGCGGTGACCGAGCGCATATTCGGTTCCCGGGAGTTGGCGGGAAAGGACGTCCGTACCTTGTTCCGGGGCATGCTCTCCCCCGAGAAGGCCGCGCGGTTCGAGGAGTTCATCGGTATGATGTTCGATCCCTCCCACAGCGAGCGCGCCTTCCGGGCGATGAATCCGCTGGTTGGCACGTTCTTCAGGGTGCACACGGGATACGACAGCTGGGAAGACAAGGTGCTGGACGTGAGCTTTCACCGGGTGGGACGCCAGGACTTCGACGGCGTCGCCCTCGTGATGGCGGTGACCCGGGACGTCACCAAGATTTCAAACCTTACCAGGGAACTTAAGAGCCTTCGCGCCCGAATCCCGGGCGTTCCCGAATCCGTACAGGCCTGAACCGAACGTTTTGGCCGGGATCGCGGCGTAGGCCCGCGACCCGTTTCTTGACCCTTGCCGCCGCCCGATATCCGGGCGGCGTTTTTGTTTACCCTTCCTTATCCTTTCCCCCATCAAAAATTCCTCTCGAATTATCTTGACGGAATGAAAAATCCGTTCATATACTTAACTCACGGTTAAATTTTTAACCGAAGGTAAACTATTGGAGATAACGCGATGGCACAGGGACAATATACCCGGCACAGGGAAACCCAGCGCGATACCCTGCTCAACGTCGCCGAAGACCTTTTCATCCAAAAGGGAATCGTATCGGTAACCATAGAGGATATCGTGAAGGCAGCCGGGATTACCCGCCCGACGCTGTACAAATATTTTTCGAGCAAAGAGGACATGGCGGTCGAAATCTTCAAGCTCGTTACGACAGCCTGGGCCGTGTGGGACATGGAAGAAACCTGGACGATCGGGGGGACGGGCTACTCGCGGGTAGAGCGGTTCGTGCTCGGCCATTTTGACCGACTCGTCGCGAATCCCCGGGAGACGAGTTTCATCGCGGAGTTCAACTACCTTTACGCGAAGCAATGGACGGCCGCGAAGGCGATGGAGATCATCCACAACACCCTCGGGGTGGAAGAAGACCAGCTGAGAAAGGCCATTACGGAAGGCCAGGCGGACGGAAGCATCCGCGCCGACGTGCCGTCGGAAATGCTTATCGCCAACGTGTTCAACTTCAATTCCGCCATGATGAGCCGCATGGGCGATTTCGGGTCGAAGATCGACTTCGAGTTCGAAATGCCCTCGGGCGATATTTTCAGGCAAATCGCCCGGCTATTTTTGGACGGGTTGCGGCCTCGCGGCCCGTCGGGAGACCGTACATGAAAGAGCCATTGATAGAGACTAAGGGACTGTACAAGCAATTCGGACCCACCATCGCGCTGAGCGACGTGAGCGTCGGTTTTTTCGGGGGCCAGATTACCGGCCTGATCGGGGAGAACGGCTCGGGAAAATCCACGCTCTCCTCCATCCTCGCGGGCATGCAGCCCCCGACCTCGGGTTCCATGAAATTCCGGGGCCAGGACCACGCCCCCCGCACCATGATCGAGGCGGGACGGAAGGGAATCGGGATGATCGTGCAGGAACAGGGCCACGTCCCGGACCTCAGCATCGCCCGGAATATCTTCCTCGGCGTGGAATCCCGATTCAGGAAATTCGGCTTCATTTCCGCGCGGGCCATGAACCGGAAGGCCAAGGCGGTGCTCGAGGGCATCGGGCTGGGGGACCTGGACCCCGCCATGCCGGTCGGGCGGCTCGACATGCAGGACAGGAAGCTCGTCGAGCTCGCCCGGGTAATGGCGGAGAATCCCGCGGCCCTTATCGTGGACGAGACGACCACCGCGCTTTCCCAGCGCGGGCGGGAAATCATTTACGGCATAATGCGGCGCATGCGGGACGAGGGGAAGGCCGTCGTCTTCATCTCCCACGACCTCGACGAGCTCCTGGAACTTTGCGACGCCCTCGTCGTGCTCCGGGACGGCGTGACGGTGGCCCGCCACGAGCGCGCCGGATTCGACGCCGCCCTCATCAAGTCGCAAATGGTCGGCCGCGACATGCGCGGCAAGTATTACCGCGAGGACTACGGCGCGGAGGCGGCCGGGGAGCCCGTGCTCCGGGCCGAGCGGATCACCACGGCCACGGGACTCCTCATGAACTTTTCGATGGAAGTCCGCCGGGGCGAGATCCTCGGGATCGGTGGGCTTTCCCATTGCGGCATGCACGAGCTCGGCAAGGCCCTTTTCGGGGACGAGAAGATCCTCACGGGCAAGGTCGTCCACGTTCCCTCCGGCGAGGCCGTGTCGTCGCCCCTGGCGGCGATCTCGCGGTCCATCGGCTACGTAAGCAAGGACCGCGACCGCGAGGCCCTGGTGCTCTCCGCGTCCATCAAGGAAAACATCTCCGCCGCGGCCCTCGACCTGATCAAGAAGGGCGGCTTCATCCTCCCCTCGAACGAGAACCGGCACGTCATGAGGCAGGTGAGGAACCTTTCCATCAAATGCGCCTCGATAGACCAGCACGTGCAGTACCTCTCCGGGGGAAACAAGCAGAAGGTGGTGTTCGGGAAATGGGTGGGCCGCGACTGCGACGTACTCATCCTGGACTGCCCGACCCGCGGCGTGGATATCGGCGTGAAGGCGGCCATGTACGCCCTGATGGAGGAGATGCGCCGGGAAGGCAAGGCGATCGTGATGATCTCGGAGGAGCTTCCCGAGCTGATCGGCATGTCCGACCGCCTGATCATCCTGAAGGACGGGAGGCAGTCGGGGGAATTCCCCCGCGAGAAGGGCCTCACCGAACAGCGCGTGATAGATTGCATGATTTGAGGTGACGAAATGCTGAGAAAGCAATGGGAATCGATTAAGCACATATTTCCCCTGTTGGGTTTTTTCCTGGTCCTGCTGGTTTTCGCCGTGGCGACCAAGGGCGCGATCCTGGGCAAGGTAAGCCTCCAGAGCCTTTTGAACCAGATCATGGTCACGTCCCTGGTTTCCCTGGGAGCGGTGTTCGTGTTCGGCTCGGGCAATTTCGACCTGTCCCTCGGCGCGTCGGTCGCCCTGAGCGCGGTGCTCGCGGGCTACGCGGCGATCGCCACGGGGAGCCTCGCCGCCGCCTTCGTGACGGCCCTCGGGGTGTCCCTCGCGGTGGCCCTCCTCAAGGGGTTTTTCGCCGCCTACGTCGACGTGCCCCTTTTCATCGTGACGATCGTAATGGGCTTCATGATAACGGGGCTGATCCTGGTGATCATGAACGGCGACGTGACGATCTACCTGAACGAGTCGGTCCGGCCGATTCCGTCGTTTACCTTCGGCGAGATGACGGTGATCAATATCTCCGTCCTCGCGGGCTATTTCCTCCTTTGCCTCGTCCTTTTCAATTACGCGACCCTTGGCAGGAAGGTGAAGATAGTCGGCGGTAACCCGGTCACGGCCAGGCAATTGGGCATGAACCTGCCCCGCATAAAGATCATGGCCTTCCTCATGTCCGGGCTCGGGGTCGCCCTCGCGGCGTTCACGCTCCTGATCCGGACCCGGACCGTCGGGACGACCAGCGCGGGCTCCCTGGGGATGAACGTGCTGGTGGCCCTGGTGCTTGGGGGCATGCCCCTCTCGGGTGGCCCGAGAAGCAAAATTTCCGCCGGGCTCATCGGCTCGGCGACCATCGCGCTTTTGAACGCGGGGCTCACGATGGCCGGTTTCAGCCCCGCGGCGATACAGATCGGGAGAGCGCTTATTTTTCTGGCAATCGTCTACATCGCGAGCGTGACCTACCGGACGAGACTTTTGCCGAGATAAGGATAAGGGAGTTAAGGAGGAGAGTTATGAGAATTTCGTCAAAACCGATCGTGGCCTGCGTCGCCGCGATCGCCGTCGCGGCGGCAGGCATGGCGGCGACGGGTTGTTCCCGCTCGCAGGAAAAAGCCGCGGTCGCGGCGCCCGCGTCGGGCCCGCTCGGGGCCGTCCCCGCCGGGGTGAAGCTTTCGCCGGAGGGCAAGTATCCGGCGGAAACCGTGAAATTCGGTTTCGTGAACTACGACTCGACCGCGCAGCAGGTGCTTGAGCTCAAGTCCTATTACGAATACCTGCAGCAGGCGTACAACTTCGAGATCCTCTGGTCCGAGTCGATCGGGAGCGCCGAGGCCGAGATGGCCTTCATCGAGCAGTGCGCCTCGGCGGGCTGTAAGGGCATAATCGGCTACTATACCGAGGGCCGCGCGGAGGCCGTGAAGCTCGCCGCGTCCCTGGGCATGTACTATTGGGGCGGCGCGGAAACGGCCCCGCTCTACGAACCGATGAAGAACGACAAGATGTACGTCGGCGGATACGACACGGGCAACACGAACTACGACTTCGGCTTCGCCATCGCCCAGGCCCTCGCGAACGCGGGCTGCCACAACGTCATCGTCATGTCGGGCGGCAAGGATTACGGCGTTCCCTTCTTCGTGGACCGCTACAATGGAATCATGGACGGCCTGAAGGCGGCCCGCGACGCGGGTTCCGACATCAAGATGGTTTACGAGGTTCCCGGCTGGCCGGGCACCGAGGAGTTCGCGGCGCACCAGGCGGCGGCCCTCGACACGAACGCCGACGGCCTCGCGGGTACCCTGACGGCCCTCATGTGGATCCAGCCCCTGCAGAACTCGGGCAAATTCGGGAAGATCAAGATCGCCAGCATCGAGTCGGTGAACGACGACATGGTCGGCCTCATGCAGGCCGGGGCCTACGTCGGCATGTGCTCCGAGATCACGAGCTCAATGGGCCTGAGCGTCCCGATGCTCCTCAACGCCGTGGAAGGCTTCGGCGACAAACAGCGGAACGCGGACGGAACCGCGGCGAAGGTGGCGGCCAAGAACTGGATCATCACCTCCCTCGATCAGCTGAAGTACTACGCGTCGATCGAGAAGAAGGGCGGTACCTGGGCGTACGATATCGGCGACGTGAAATCCATTCTCGGGGCGTTCAACCCCTCGCTGGACGTCGCCAAGATGGACGCGCTCTATAGCGCCGTGAGCGTCGGGGAAATCGAGGCTCGCCACAAGTGATTTGAAACGGGGGAGGGGGCCCTCGGGCCCTCCTTTCCCGGAATTATCGAGGTTGATTATGAAGCGTACTACCAGGCTGCTCGGGAACGCGGGGCTTACCCTCGCGCCGCCGGTCATCGTATTCCTGCTCCTGACCCTGCTCACGGAGCTTTTCGGCAAGGGCGGGTTCGGGCACGGCTCGGACCTGACGACCATCGTTTACAACATGACCTTTTCCGGCCTGATCGCCCTGGCGATGTCGTACAACCTGACCTCGGGGCGGATGGATTTCTCCGTCGGCTCCGTGCTGATCCTTTCGCTCATCGCGGGCGGGTCCCTGGCGAAGCAGTTCGGCTTCGGGCCCTACGGCTTCGCCGCGACGGTCATCGCCTTCGGCATCGTCTGCGGCCTCGTTTCCGGCCTGGCCTACGTGACCCTCAGGCTGCCCGCCATGGTGACGTCCCTGGGCATTACCATGATCTACGAAGCCATCGCGTTTTCCCTGAACCAGGGGAACGGCATCCGCATGATCGGCCGTTTCGACGTGCTGGTCTGGGCCCGGTTTCCCTACAACGTCGCCCTGCTCGGCGCGCTCGCCGTGTTATTGGTTTACCTTCTCAATTTCACCCAATTCGGCTACGACTCGACCTCGCTCCAGAACGGGCAAAAGAACGCGGTAGACCTCGGCGTGAACGAAAATACGAACGCCGTCGCCTGTTACGCGATCGCCGGCGGGCTCATGGGCGCCGCGGGGGTCGTATATCTCTCCCAATACGGCTATATCGCCCCCCAAACGGGCCTTTCCAGTTCCTCCTTCATGATGGGGGCCTTCCTTCCCGTGTTCATCGGCGGGGCCCTCGCGCGTTATTCCGACAGAAACCTCGGCGTCGTCATCGGCGCCTTTATCCAGGCCTCGATTTCCTCGGCCCTGGTGAATATGGGAGTGACCAGCTCGATGAAGTCCCTGGTTGACGGGGTTATCGTGCTGGTGTTCCTCATCTATCTTTCGAACAAGTACAAACTCGAGTTGGGCCGGATCCTCCGGGCGAAGAAGGCGAAAGCCCTCGCCGCGGATTGACGGCGATTACGGATCGAGAAAGGCGACACGATGAACGGACAGAACACCCCGACTGACGCGGGCTCGAAAGTAGCCGCGTTCCGGGCGGAATATTACGATGACGCGACGGGAATCGGCGCGGCCCGCCCCAGGCTTTCCTGGCGAATGGTGCCGGGCGGGGCGGACTGGATTCAGGGCGCCTACGAGATAAGGGCACGCCGGGCGCTCGCGGGCAGCGTCGCGAAAGGCGCGGGGGAGGAAGCGGTCGCGGGCAAAAACCTGGCCGCGGGCGGGGACGGTTGGGCCGAAACATCGGGACGGGTGGAAGGCGATTCTTCCGTCCTGGTCCCCTGGCCCTTCGCCGAACTCGCCTCCCGGGAACGGGTCGAGCTGCAGGTTCGGGTTTGGCGGAAAGGTTCAGGCATTTCCGGGCCCTGGAGCGATACCCTCGCGATCGAGGCGGGGCTTCTTTCGCCGTCGGACTGGACCGCGCGGTTCGTCGGCCCGGAGGCGGCCGGCGCGCCCTCCGGGAGCGTGCCCGGCGCGGGCGACGGAAAGCCCGCCGGCCCGACGGCCGGTAACCCCGCCGGCGGCGGGGCCCCCGCGGCAGCCGCACCCTGCCCTTACCTCCGCAAAGGCTTTCGCCTCGGCGAGGGGCTCGCGGGCGCGCGGCTCTACGCGAGCGCCTTGGGCCTTTATCAATGTTACCTGAACGGCCACGCGGTGGGCGACCGTCTTTTCGCCCCGGGTTGGACCGCATACGACGCGCGAATCGACTACCAAACCTATGACGTGACGGGCCTTCTCCGCGCGGGGGATAACGCGTTCGGCGCCATACTGGCAGAAGGCTGGTACAAGGGCCGGCTCGGCTTCGAGGGCGGGAGGAAAAACGTGTGGGGCGACCGGCTCGGGTTTATCGGCCAGCTGGAATTGACCTACCGGGACGGCCGGCGGGAAACGATCGTTACCGACGAAAGCTGGCGCGCCTCTACCGGCTCGATCCTTTCCTCGGGCATATACGACGGCGAGCGGGTCGACCTGACCCTGGAGCCCGAGGGCTGGAAAGAGCCGGGCTTCGACGACAGCGGGTGGCGGGCCGTATCCGCGGTCGACCGCCCGACGGACCTTCTCGTCGCGGGTACGGTTCCCCCGGCCCGGGAAATCGAGACCCTCCCGGTGAGGGAAGTCATCGCGAGCCCCTCGGGAAAAACGCTCCTCGACTTCGGCCAGAATATCGCCGGAAGCCTCCGCCTCCGGGTGAAGGGTAAGGCGGGCGACAAAATCACGGTCAGGCACGCGGAGGTCCTCGAAAACGGGGAGCTCGGGACGCGTCCCCTGAGGCTCGCCGAGGCGACGGACTGCTGGATATTGCGGGGCGAAGGGGAGGAAATCCTCGAGCCCCTTTTCACCTATCACGGCTTCAGGTACGCGGAAATCGACGGCTGGCCGGGCGAGCTCGACCCGACCCGGATCGAGGCGCGGGTAATCCACGCCGACATGGGGAGGACCGGCTGGCTCGAGACCTCCGACGCCCTCGTCAACCGCCTTCACGAAAACGTGCGCTGGGGCCTGAAGGGGAACTTCCTTTCGGTGCCCACCGATTGCCCCCAGCGGGACGAGCGCCTCGGCTGGACCGGAGACATTCAGGTATTCGCCCCGACGGCGACCTTTCTCTACGATTCGGCCCCTTTCCTCGAGTCCTGGCTCAGGGACTTGGCGGCGGAACAGAAAAAACTCGGCGGCGCGGTACCCCCGGTTATCCCCAACGCGATGGGCGAGTCCTTCGGGGCGGCGGCCTGGGGCGACGCCGCGACGGTGATCCCGCGGGTTCTGCACGAACGCCTGGGAGACGCGGGCGTACTGGAAACCCAGTTCGAAAGCATGGCCTCCTGGGTGGACTATATCGCGGAAAACGCGGGGGAGCGGCGGATCTGGGACTCGGGCTTCCAGTTCGGCGATTGGCTCGACCCCACGGCGCCCCCGAACGAGCCCTGGGCCGCGCGGACCGCGAAGGAGATCGTGGCCACCGCGTACTACGCCCGCTCGGCCCGGATCGTGGCGGAAAGCGCGCGGATTCTCGGGAAGAAGGAAGCTGAAGCAAAGTACGCTGAAATCGCGGGCAAGGCGGCGGCGGCCTTCGTCTCGGAATACGTGACGCCCTCGGGCCGGATGATGAGCGACGCGGAAACCGCCTACTCCCTGGCCATCGCCTTCGACCTCATGCCCACGGAAGCCCAAAAGGCGCGGGCGGGGGAGCGCCTCGCCCAGCTCGCGATGGAGGGGGGATACCGGATCCGCACCGGTTTCGTCGGCACCCCGATCGTCTGCGACGCCCTGTGCCGCACCGGCCACTACCGGGAAGCCTACCGGCTCCTCACCCAGACCGAGAAGCCCTCCTGGCTTTACCCGGTGACGATGGGCGCGACGACCATGTGGGAACGGTGGGACTCCATGCTTCCCGACGGCAGCGTGAACCCCGGGGAGATGACCTCGTTCAACCATTACGCCCTCGGCGCCGTGGCCGACTGGATGCACCGGACCGTCGGCGGCATCGAGGCGGTCGAGCCGGGCTTTCGCCGGATCCGCGTTGCCCCGAGGCCGGGCGGCGGCATGACGAAAAGCGAGGCGCGCCACCTTTCCCCCTACGGGGAGATCGCGGTGCGCTGGGAAATCGATGGGGGGGAATTCCGCCTCGAGGCGACGGTTCCGCCGAACTGCCGCGCGGAGCTTCGCCTGCCGGGCACGGACCGCGGCGAGGAAGTCGGCTCGGGTACCCATACCCGACGGGTCCCGTACGTCGACCCGGACGTCCGGGGCGCCTACACCGCGGACGACAAGACCGGGGAGATCCTCGCCGACCCGCCGGCCTTCGGCGCCCTGATGGGCGTCCTCGAGCGGTTCAAGGCGCCGGGCTACGTGAAGGCGATAATCTTCGGGGAGAAGGGCGTCAAACTGGGAACGGCGCTTAAGATGCTCCCCGATCCGGATCCGGCGATAAAGGCGATAAACGAGGCTTTCGCGGAAGCCCATGCCGCCGCGTCGTCCGCCCGTGCCGCCGCCGCGCCCGCGAACAACGAAAGGAGAGCGCCGTGATACATGAAACGCTAAGGCTGATCGAGGGGCGCGACGACGTGACCCTCGCGACCTACGTCCTCGAAGATTCGCCCGAATTGCTCGGCGGGAAGAAAAGGCCCGCGGTCCTCGTGTGCCCGGGAGGCGGGTACATGTTCTGCTCCGACCGCGAGGCGGAACCGGTCGCGCTCCGCTTCAACGCCATGGGCTATCACGCCTTCGTTCTCCGCTATTCCGTCCTCGGCCGCGGAAAGACCCCGGGCTTTCTCCCGGGCGCGACGGTAGCCGACCCCGAAACCATGCATCCCGCGCCCCTCCTCGACGTGGCCCGGGCGATGCGGAAAATCGCGGACGATTCGGGCGCCTGGCTCGTGGACGCGGGAAGGATCGCCCTCTGCGGCTTTTCGGCGGGGGCCCACAACGCCGCGATGTACGGCGCCTGGTGGAACTCGCCCCTCGTTCGCGATCGCCTCGGCGGTCCCGCCGTCAAGCCCGCCGCTGCCATTCTTTCCTACGGCATGTACGACTATACCCGGTTCGAGGCACCGACCGAGGGCTTCGCGGCGAACCTTCGCAAGGCCGCGAACCTCGCGCTCATGGGAACGACGACGCCCTCGGAAGAGCTGATCAGGACCCTCAGTCCCTGCCTTCACCTGACTTCCGACTTCCCGCCGGCTTTCCTGTGGGCGAACCGCGGCGACGACCTTGTCCCGGTCCAGCAAACCCTGTACCTCGCCACGGCCCTCGCCGAGGCGGGTCTCCCCTTCGAGACCCACGTATTCGAGCCCGGCGGCCACGGTCTCGCCCTCGCGGACCAGAGCACCGCGAGTTCCCGCATGGAAGTTCTGCCCGAGGCGGCCCGATGGGGCGAGCTCGCCGAGGCCTGGCTTAAGCCCCGCTTCGCCCTCCCCCTCGAGGAAAAGCCCGCGTGGATGCGGTAAAAGGGCGAATGAGAATGCCGGTTCCGCCGGATTGCGCGACGACGAGTAAAATGGAGACGACGATATGAACCGATACGACATGCCCGAAGGCTTTCTCTGGGGTTCCGCCACCGCGGGCCACCAGGTGGAGGGAAACAACGTAAATACCGAGAGCTGGATACTCGAGCATCTGGAGGGAACGATTTACGCCGAGCCTTCCGGCGACGGCTGCGACCATTACCACCGGTACGCCGACGACATAAAGCTCCTCGCGGGCCTGGGCTTCAACTCCTACCGCTTCTCCCTCGAATGGGCGCGGATTGAGCCCGCGGAAGGCGAGTTTTCCCGGGCGGCCCTGGAACATTACCGGCGCGTCGCGGCGGCCTGCCGGAGCCATGGCCTTACCCCGGTAGTCACCCTGCACCATTTTACGTCCCCCGCGTGGTTCATGCGGAAGGGCGGCTGGCTTTCGGAGGAGGCCCCGGCGCTCTACGCCCGGTACGCCGAGAAGGCGATCGGCGCGGTCGGCGACCTGGCGGGGGCCGTCGCTACCTTCAACGAGCCGAACATCGCGCGCATCCTGGACGTGATCCTCCCGTTCAAGATCCGGGAGGGCGAGTTCTGGGCGTCCGCCGCCAAGGAATTCGGCGTACCCCCCGGGGACCTGGGGCTTTTCCAATTCGTGTGCGAGCCGAGGATGTGGGACATCGTCCATCGCGCGCATGCCATGGCGCGATCCATGATCAAGGAAAAATTCCCGGCCCTTCCCGTGGGACTGACCCTGGCCCTGCACGACATACAGGCCCTCCCCGGCGGCGAGGAAAAGGCCGCGGGGATACGGAAGTATCTCGCCGGCGAATTCCTGGAACGCCTCGGGGGCGACGACTTCGTGGGAATCCAGACCTATTCCCGGATGCAAATCGGGCCCGATGGTCCGGCGAGGCCCGCGGAGGGCGCGGAATTGACCCAGGCAGGGGAGGAGTTTTATCCCGAGGCCATCGGCGGCGCCGTGAGATACGCGCGGGATATCGCGAAGATACCGGTGATGGTGACGGAAAACGGGGTGGCGACCGAGGACGATACGAGGCGGGTGGAATATTACCGCAGGGCCCTGAAGAGCGTCGCCGCCGCGATGGCCGACGGCGTGGATATCCGGGGCTACTTCGCCTGGAGCGCCATGGACAACTTCGAATGGGTCAGCGGCTATGGCCCCAAATTCGGGCTTATCGCGGTCGACCGGAAAACCTTCGCGCGGACGGTGAAGCCGAGCGGCGAGTTTTTGGGCGCCGTCGCGCGAACCGGGGCTGTCGAGCTCGACTGATTCTTTCGGCCCGCCGGTCCGGGTGCCCGGGAAATCCCGGGCAAACGGGTACGCTCCCGGAATCGCGGAGTCGGCGGGCCCGGGGCATCGCGCGTCGCCGGTCCCGCGAATTGCCCCGGTAACTCCCCGTTCAGCCCTTCTCGAAACGGAACCACCGGAAATCGAACCGGCAACCGGGTAGGAACACGAAGGTAACCTTCCGGTCCCCCCGAACCGGCTCGATGGCGAAGGCGCGCTCTTCGTAGCCGGCGCATCGGGGGAACTCGACGATCCGGGTATCGGCTCCCCCCTCTCCCTCGAAGCGGATCGTGATAGAGTTCCGCTCGAGGGGCGTGCGTCCGCATATCACGATTACCGAGCACGGCTCGTCGCCGAAATCCATACCGCCGAATTCAAGCGAAACGTTGTTCCCGATATTCTCGATCGCGTCGCGTTCTGGTACCGGGGTGAAGGCGTCGCCGTACGCCCCGTCGTTCTCGAGGGCGCTCAGGGTAGCCCAGGCTTTCCTGTCCCTCGCGAAGGCGAAGCCCTTCAGGTGCACCTTCCTTCCTATCGAGAAGCACACCGAGGCGATTCCCCGGAGCCTCCTCGAGAGCTTCCAAGTGACCGGCTGATAGGTATTCCAGATCGTCGGGATGTCGTAGGTTTCACGGGCGAGAAGCTCGCGGTCCGGGTCGCCGGGCATGCCGCTCCATATCTCCACGGGGAAGGGCTCGCCGTCGAGGGCGAAAACGGGGATCGTGAGCTCGTCGGATCCCCATGGGCCGAAGTCGAGCCCGTCGAAGCAGACCAGGCTTTCCCCTTCCCTCGGGGTCGCGACTCCGCGCTCGTTGCCGTTCCCCAGCTCCGCGTTCGTCCTGCTCCAGAGACCGCCGGAAACGAAGGCGTAAGGGTCGAGCCAGGCCTTGCCGAGTCCCGTTACCGAAAACCCGAGTTGGGAGATGAGCCGCGTCTTGTCCGCGCCGTTTTTCGTCGAGCAGCGAAGGCGGAAGGCGCCGTCGCCCAGGGCGGTTACCCGGGCGGCGCTTCCGTCGCCCAGGGGCTCGAGCCGCGCGAGGTTGGAGTCGATGCCGCCGTCGTCGGTCACCCTCCAGTCGAGGTCGCGCCAGGTGGCCCCTTCCGGGCGGAGCCGGGCGCTCACGGTCGCCTCCCGCCTTTCCGGGCCGAGGGCCGTGCCCCCGTCGCAGGAGAGCTCTATTTTCCTCACCGGGATTTCGTCGTTCCCGGGGCTTTCCCTGTTTTCGTCCAGGGCCGCGCCGAGGATGCCGTGGGGCGATTTTATCGCCTCGAGGGCGAGGCGCGCGTCGGGAAGGGAAGGGGAAGAGACCGTCACCTCGACGGGGCCCGTTTCCCCCTTCGCGGCGATGACCGCGAGCAGTTTCCCGCCGAAGAGGCGGCGGCTCGTGCCCTTGTATTCGTCGGTGTCGGTACTGTCCCCGTTGTCGAGTCCCACGAGCCGCCCGGCGCCCGAAACCCGGACGCGTACCCGGTTGTTGGCGTTCGCCACGGGATTCCCCTCCGCGTCCCTCGCGGAGATTTCCACGAAGGCGAGGTCCCGGCCGTCGGCGACGAGCCGGCTTTTGTCGGCCCCGAGGGTCAGGGTCGCCGCGTCGCCGAAGGAACGGACCGAGTCCCTCGCGACCTCGCGGCCAGCGCCGTCGTAGGCGACCGCCTCGAGCTTTCCCGGCGCCCAGGGGAGCTTCCAGGAGGCGTGGAGTTTCCGTCCCCTGGCGTGGTCGATATCCTCCCTTCCCACGGGAACCCCGTCGCGGAAAAGGGCCACGGTCGGCGCGTTCGAGCAGACGATCACGTCGACGAGTTGGCCCTCGTTGAAGTCCCAATAAGGGAAGAGATGCACCGTCGGCCCGTCTTCCAGGGAAGTCCACTCGGACTTGTATCGCCAGTAGGAATCCTTCGGGAAGCCCGCGGTGTCGACCTGGCCGAAATAGGAATTCCGGGTGTGGTAGGGCGTGGGCTCGCCGATGTAGTCGAATCCGGACCAGAGGAACTGGCCGGGGGAGAAGGCCGCGTCCCGGTCGTCGGCGATGCAGGCGTCAATGCTTTTCGCGCCCCAGCTCGTGGGGCTGTTCCCCAGGGAGGAGCACTGCTCGTCGTCCTCCGCGAGGATGGAGCGCGACGCGGGAAAGTGGTAGACCCCCCTGCTTTGGACGATGGACGAGGTTTCGCTTCCGTAGATAACCCAGTCCGGGTGCGCGGCGCGGTGGGCGCCGTAGTAGGACTCGGCGTAGTTGTAGCCCGCGAGCTTCACGACGTCCGCGCACTTTTGGGCGTTTTCCCAGGGCATGTAATTCGAGCCGATGGTGGCCGGGGCGTTCCCCCGTTCGTCGTGTAGGGCGACGAGGCCGGCGAGTCGGGCGGTGACTTCCAGGCCCCGGGGTCCCGCGTGGGTGTCGTGGATTTCGTTACCGATACTCCACATGACGACGCTCGGGGAGTTGCGGTCCCGCCGGATCCAGCTCGCCACGTCCCGCTCTGCCCACTCGGGGAAAAACCGCGCGTAGTCGAATGGCGTTTTCGGCTTTTCCCACATGTCGAAGGCCTCGGAGACCACGAGCATGCCCGTCTCGTCCGCGAGGTCCATGAACTCCCTGGCGGGCGGGTTGTGGGAGGTGCGGAGGGCGTTCACGCCCATCCCCTTCAGGATCGCGAACTGGCGGCGCAGGGCCGCCGCGTTCACCGCGGCCCCCAGGCAGCCGAGGTCGTGGTGCAGGCACACCCCTCGGAGCTTCGTCGGGCGGCCGTTGAACGAAAGGCCCCGGTCGGGGCTGAACGCCATTTCGCGAAAGCCGAAGCGGACCCTCTCCGTATCGACGACGGTTCCCGTCGGGTCGACGACTTCCGTTACGAGAATGTGAAGGGCCGGGTCGGCGGGGTCCCAGCGCCGGGGCGAGTCGACCCGGAGTTCCGCCTTCGCCGCCGGCGCTTCGGCTCCCGCACGCGAGGCGTCCCTGTCGGGATAGGCCGCGGGGGCCTCCGGGATATCCCCCGCGGGAACCTCCGTCCGAGCGAGTTCCCGGCCCTCGGGGTCGAGTATCGCGAATCGGAGGGAATGGCCGCCCGTCGCCCCCCCGTTCCCGGATCGGGCGAGCTCGGCGGAAACCGTGACCGCCCACGCCCCCTGCCCCTCGCGCCGGGCGGAGACGTAAATGCCGTCCGGCGCGATATGGACCGGGTTACGGTAGACGAGCCATGCGTTACGGTACATGCCCGCCCCGGAGTACCACCGGGAATTCGGCGCGCGGTGAACCACCCGAAGGTGTATCTCGTTGTTCCCGGGCCCGAGGTAATCGGTCAGGTCGCACTCGAAGGCCGTGTAGCCGTATTTCCATTCGCAGGCCCGGCGGCGGTTCACGAAGAGGGTCGAGTCCATGTACACCCCGTCGAAACGGAGCGAAACCCTCGCGCCCGGGGGAATCTCCCCCGCGGGAAGCGCGCGCCGGTACCACCCGTCGCCGTCGGCATAAAGGTTTTCGGCGTCCCGGATGAGCCAGTCATGGGGAATTTCGACGGGTTGCCACGGGGCGTCGGGCCCGGGAATGTCCGAAGGTTCGCGCCCCGGGGGGAGCAACGCAAAGTCCCACCCGTCCGCGCAAAGTTTCCGTTCGCCCATCGGTTTCCCCCTTCCCGGGCGAAACGCCCGCGGTCAGCCCATTTTCCCCGGTGAGGGGGACTCCCGTCAATCGAGGAAATGACCTAACCGGCTTCGAGTCTTAAATCTCCGCGAAAAATGCATTAGAATTAGCGTATGAAATTACCAGTTTTCGTCGAAACCCGCCTTTCCGCGTCTTACTCGGACGGGGACGGGACCGTCATCGAAGTGGCCCGCACGCTCTTTTTGGTCAACTTTTCGCTCTCCCTCGTCGCCCTGGCGATGATTTTCGTCATTCAAAGCCATGGTCCCGAGCGACTCATCATGGGCGGCCTTTTCGTCCTTCTCTTCGGTTTTGCCTCCCTGGCACTTTTCGGCAAGGCGCAAGTCGCGAGCTTCCTTACTACCGTGGTGCTTTCCCTCATCCTGTCTTCAATCGTGTTCCTGAACGCCGAATTCAGCGACTTCTACGAGTTCTACATGATCGGCTCGTTCAATCTCTTCGCCATGGCCCTCACTGCCCTCGTGCAGTTCCGTTCGTGGCAGGTTTTTTTCCCCGCCTTCATCGCCAGCGGTTCCGTCGTCGCCGACCTGTTTCTCCGGGCCATTCCGGCGGCCCGGGCCGGGGGCGCGCGCATTCAGGCGGACGACGCGGTCATCGTGATCGTGCTTTCGTTCCTGAGCGCGATGTCCCTGAACGCGATGTTCCGGCGGCTCAACCTCTTTCTCCGGCGGAGCGAGGCGGCGACCGCCCAGGCCGATCGCCGGCTCGAGGTCCTTCGGGGCGCCATGGACGCCTCCGCCTCGGTGCTGGAGCGGGGAACCCTCCTCACCGAATCGGCGAACCGGACGGCGAGCCTGGCCGACGAGTCCTCGAATTTGGTGGGGCGGGCGGTATCGTCCATGTCGGCCCTTTCGGGAAACAGCCGCCGGCTCGGGGAGGAAATTTCCCTGATCGAGCAAAGTTCCTCCCGGGCCCGCTCGAGCGCCGAGGGGCAGAGCAGCGTGATCAACCAGACCTCCGCGGCGATCGAGGAAATGACCGCCTCGATCCGGAACATCAACGCGGTTACCCGGGACCGGCAGGGCGCGGTCCGCGAATTGTCGAAAAGCACCGAGGAGGGGCGGGAAATCGTCTCGGACTCCTCCCGGTCGATGGGGGAGGTCGAGTCCTCCACCGGGGCTATTCTCGACATAGTGAACGTCATCAGCGCGGTGGCCTCACAGACGAACCTCCTCGCGATGAACGCGGCCATCGAGGCCGCCCACGCGGGCGACGCGGGCCGCGGCTTCGCCGTGGTCGCCGACGAGATCCGGAAGCTGTCCGAGCAGACCAGCAACAGCGTAAAGGCCGTGACGGATACCGTGAAGGGGACGATCAGCGACATTCAGGACGCCGCGAAGAGCAACGACCGGGCGGTCGCGTCCTTCGAGACCATCGCGAGGGAAGCGGAGCTCGTTTCCGGGGCGATGCAGGAAATCATCGGGGGCCTGGACGAGCTCGCCAAGGGCACCGACGAGATTAACCGGGGAGTCTCCGATTCCGTGACGAGCACGAACGAGCTCCGCGACGCGGTGGCGAGCCTCGATGCCCAGATAGGAAAGGCCCGCGAGAGCCTTTCCGCCCTGGAAGGCGCCTCGAAGCAGGTGGATTCCGACCTTTCGCGGGTCAACGAAACGATTTCGGCGATCGCGACCGAGGCCGGCCAGGTGAAGGCAATCGGCGAGCAAAACGCCCAGGGGCTGTCCACCCTCAAGGACTCCCTCGGTAAAACCAGGGAATGATTTCCCCGCCAACGGCCGGAGCCGGCGACGAATCCGTCCCGGTTCCGGCGACGGTTCCGTCGCGGTACGGCCATTTTCCCCTCTTATCCGGGCTCCATATCGTCAGTTGAAAAAACCTACTAATTAGCGGTATTTTTAGGGAGTATCGAGTTGACAATCGTCCAAAAGTGCACGATTCTGGTTATGCTACAGGCACCGAGGTGCCGGAAAACTTTGGAGGATGTATTCATGAACAAACGAATTGCCCTGTTCGCGGCCGCGGTCGCGGTTTCTCTCTTTGCGGGTTGCGCCACCACCCAGCCCGTCGCCCAGCTCGCCCCCATTCCCGCCGCGGTTTCTTCCGCCGCCCTCAAGGACTCGCCCATCACCATGGCGAACCTTGACGACTTCATCGGCCGCCCCGGCGTGATGGTCGTGGATCTCCGCAACTTCGAGGACCGCTTCAACGGCGGCTACATCGTCGGGACCGAAATCGTCCCCTTCTTCCAGTACCTCGACGGCCGCATGGCCACCCGCGGAAAGGTCGACGGAAAGGATACCTGGGACCCGACCCTCGCCACGGTGAACGACGGCTTCGCCTTCGCCAACTACTTCCCCAAGGATGACGCGATCATCCTCTTCTGCGCCAGCGGTACCCGCGCGGCCTTCGTGAAGACGATCCTCGACGCCAAGGGTTATACCACCTACAACGCCGGCGGTTTCAGGGATTACAAGGGAGCCCACAAGGTTCTCGGCGACGGCACCTACGCCCTCCCCGCCCCGGCGGCCCACTAATGGGAAAGACGCGTCTTATGCTCGCCAAAGCCGCGTCCGTCGCGGCCTTGGCCCTGCTGCTCGGCGGTTGCGCCGGGACCCCGGCCTCGAAGGTCGCCGTCTCCGCCGTTCCGGCGGGTACCGAACGGATCCTTCCGTATACCCATATTGATGGGTTCGGTACCCCGAGCGATACGCTGGCCTGGATCTCCTGGGAATTCGAGGCGCTTGATTTCGTGAAGTACCAAATCGATTACATTTCCTGCACGTGCAGGCCCGATTCGATCAACAAGCAGTCCCTGCTTTACGTCGAGGTCACCAAGGGCGGCACGGGCGGAAAGCTTCGCAAGGTCAGCTTCGACTATTGGGGCGACAGTCCCTATATGCCCGACGGCACCACCCGCGAGGAAATCGAGACCAACTTCATGCCGAAGCTCCCGAACAAGATGGCCGAGGGCATCGCGGAACTCGACACGATGAGCGGGGCTACGGTCACCACCGTGAATCTCAAGCAGATCCTGGGGGCGCTTCTCGCGTATCACAACGCGAAGTACGTGAATCCCGGCCTGCCCGAGGCTCCCGATTACGACGTCGACGCCGAAAGCGGCGCGACAGTCGGCGAATAACCGGGAAACATAGCCATAAAAACAAAAAACCCGAGGCGGCGAGACCGCTTCGGGTTTTTTTTCGCTTTCTCCGGTTCGGGAATCGGTTCTTTCGCCCTCGCGCGGGCTCAGCCCTGGGCGATCACCATGTATGCCGTTTCCTTCTCGTGGGGATAGAGATTGGGCGGCATTTTTTCCTTCCCGATGGAGTTCGCAACCATATACCGGGCGCAGTTCAGGTTATTGTTCTTGCAATATTTGTCTTTCATCGACTCGATTTCCACGGGCTTGTTTTCGAGCTTGTCGTTGAAGAAGGGACACTTTTCGATAAATTCGCATGCGGCCATTGTTTCATCCTGTAACGTCGGGATCGGTTTTGACGCATTCGCCTTGAAACGGTGAGAATACCTGACGTAAATCGCGCGGGATAAGGGGGTAGTCCTTGCGTGCCAAAACTTTATGAAATAATTGTATGGGGCAATGGTTGCGCTGTCAAGTAACGTGCCGCGTTCGCCGGGCGCGCGGTTCGCGGCGAACCGCGCGGCGCCGCGACCGCCGCCCCGGTCCTGTCAGCGGTTCGTCACGTGCATGGTCCGGTGGCGCTGCCTCAGTTCCGAGGGGGTTTCGCCCTTTCGGGCCTTGAACTGCCGCACGAAATTCCTCGGGGAATTGAAACCGGAATCGTAGGAGATCGAGTCGATGGTGTTGTTGCTTTCCTCGAGAAGGCAGGACGCGTACTTGATCCGCTGGTCGATGATGTAATCGCCGAGGGACTTGCCCATCCGGGTCTTGAATATCCTGCCGAGATAGTCCGGGTTGTAGCCCATGATGTCGGAAAGGGATTTCACGGAAAAATTGCCGTCGGTGAAATTCTCGTGGATCGATTGGATCGCGGCGTAGATAAGCGAAAAGCGGGTGGTGTCGTATTTACCCTCGATAAAGCCGGCCAATACCGTCTCGTTCAGGGAGATGAGCATAAGCTTGAAAAGGTACTGCATCTTCTGCGGCGTGAACGAGGGATGCTCCTGCTCGAACAGAAGATCGTGGAAGAGGTCGAGAAAGACCTTCGGGTCCGCCGGGGTCGCCTCGCGGGGCAGGAGGAGGGAATCCGAGAGGGTCCGCTGTACCGCCCCGTGGTCACGCAGGATCGCCAGGGCCTCGCCCTCGCCGAGGACGAGCGGGGGCTCCGCGGTGGAAAAATGCATCCAGAAATACGAGGCCGGTTCGTCGATCGGCCTGACCCCCTCGTGAGACCGCTCCGCCGCGAGGATGACGAACTTGCCGGGCTCGACGGCGAAGCGTTCCCCTTCTTCGGAAATTTCGGCGCGGGACTTTTTCCCCAGGATGAGGACGGAGGTTCCGAGCCGCCGCGACGGGTGGACCCACCCCGGATTCAGGATGGCTATGCCGCAATTGCTCGCGCGGAGGGCCGACAGTTTCGGAAAAAGGACGAAGTTCATCTTTGATTCCCCGTCGGAAGCGTACACCCGGTTCGCGCGTTTTCGCAACAAAAAAGTCGGAATATGTCGCATTATGTAGGCATTGAATGTCTGTTCGGCGGAAAGTTACGGGGTCTATCATTGCTTAAACGGGAATCCTGAAGGAGGAAACCACATGAAAGGCATAAAGTATATCGCGATCGCCGCGGCCCTCGCGGCGGCCGTCGGGGGGACCGCGTTCGCGGGAGGCGGCGCGGACGGGGGAAAGCAGAAGGAAACGAAGCTTACCTACGTGTATTGGGGTAGCACCGCCGAGGACGTCGCCATCAAGGCCGCGCTCAAGGACTTCATGGCGGCCAACCCGGGAATCAAGGTCGAAGGGCTCTACCTTCCCGGCGACCTGGACGGGTCCACCTACAACGCGAAAATGAAATCCATGGCCGCCTCGGGAACCCTGCCCGACGTTGGCTATTTCCGGCCCGAGGAATTCGGCAACTACGCCGAGAAGGATTTCTTCCTCCAGCTCGACGACCTGATGAAGCGGGACGGCATGGATACCTCCTACCTCGCGCAGACCTGGCTCTCGATCGGCGGCAAGACCTACGGCGCCTACACCGCGGCGGAATGCCAGGTGATGTTCTACAACAAGAAGGTGCTCCAGGACGCGGGCGTTCCCCTGCCTCCCGCGAAGTTCGACGCGGGCTGGAAATGGGACGAGTTCGCCGCGAACCTCCGTAAGATCACGGTCGACAAGAACGGCAAGCATCCCGGCGAGGCGGGTTTCGACCCCAAGAACATCACGCGCTACGGCGTGGCCTATGACCTCTGGTCCGCCATGTATTACCCGACCCTCTGGAGCAACGGCGGCGGCGTGATTTCCGACGACGGCAAGAGCGTAATGGTCGACTCCCCCGAGTCCATCGAGGCCGTGCAGCGCCTCGCCGACCTGATCAACAAGGACCACACCATGCCCTACATGGGCGGCGGCAGCGGCTTGCCGGCCCCCTCGGTCATGCTCGCCAACGGCCAGCTCGGCTTCTGGGTCACCGGCCAGTGGGCGCTCCTCGAGGTCGGCGGAATCAAGGACCTGCCCTTCGGCTTCGCGGCCCTGCCGATCCAGAAAAAGCCGGCGCAGATTTACCTCAGCGGCGTGAACGTGGTGTTCAAGCAGACCAAACACCCCGAGGAGGCCTGGATGCTCCAGAAGTGGATGATGGATCCCTCGAAGACCCTGAACCTCTATACCTCGGGCCTGTGGATGCCGACCAAGCTCGCCTACTACAACGACCCGGCGAAGCTCACCGAATGGACGAACAACCCGGTGCATCCCGCGGGCTACAAGGAAGCCGTCCTCGACTCCATGGCGATCTCGAAGAACGAGCCGATCAAGATCCGTAACATCAACCAGATTTGGGGCGACTACCTGAACCCGGCCTTCGAGAGCATCTGGATAGGGAAGTCCTCCGCGGCCGACGCGCTGAAGGACGCCGCGGCGAAGGTCCGCGCGTCGGGCCTCCTCGTGGGGACGTATTGATTCCGTAAGGGAACGGCTTTCCCGGGGCGCGCCGGTTTACCCGGCCCGCGCCCCGGTGCCGTTTATTCGATGGCAGTGACGGGCCCGCCAGCGGGCCCGCCGGGAGATTCGCGTGAGATCGAAGAAAGACTGGAGCCTTTCCAGGAACAACAACTTTTGGGGATGGCTATTGATTACGCCCCTCACCCTGGGCCTGACCATCTGGGTGCTCTTTCCCATGGGGCTCAGTTTCGCGACGAGCCTGATGGACTGGGACATGCTCAGCAAGCCCCGTTTCGTGGGCTTGCGGAATTACCTCGGGCTATTCACGGGTGAGGGACTTTTCGTCCAGTCGGTAATTGTCACCCTTTACTATACGGTCCTGAGCGTGCCGCTGCAGCTCGCCGCGGCCTTTACCGTCGCCATGCTGCTCAACAGCCGGGTACGGGGCCTCGGGGTCTTCAGGACCCTTTTCTACCTGCCGTCGCTCCTTCCCGGGGTGGTCGTGTCGGTAATCTGGCTCTGGCTGTACAACAAGCAGTACGGTCTCCTGAACGCGGGGCTCACGGCCCTCGGCCTCGACCGGGTCGACTGGATAAACGACTCGAAGATGGTCGTCCCGAGCCTCGTCGCCATGGGCGTCTGGGGCGTGGGAAACGTGGTGATCATTTTCCTCGCGGGCCTGCAGGGAATCCCCAAGGAGCTCCTGGAGGCGGTGGAGATAGACGGCGGCAACGCCTGGCATTCCTTTCGCAACGTGACCCTTCCCCTGATGAGCCCGATCATCCTCTACAACATGATCGTGGGGATCATCAA
>QKCE01000087.1 GCA_003245785.1 Spirochaetales bacterium
AAAGCGCGCGTTTGTCCATATAAACCTCTCGGGGCAGGAACGCCTGTCCGCCCTCGCGCGGGACCGTGCCCGGGTTACCGTGGAAGTATTGTCCGCGTTGGAAGACGGCCGCGCGAAAGTGCTCGTGGACGGGAAACCCTTCGTGGCGACGCTTCCCGCGGGGTACGCCCCGGGAAGCGCATTCCGCGCCCTGCTGAGGGAGGAAGGCGGCCTGGTGATTTTGGTCCCCCTTCCGGGAGAAGTCGACCCGCGCGGCCCGTCGGGGCCGGCGCCCGCCGTACCGGCGCCCGCCACTATCGCCGAGCGGCTCCGTCTCCCCGAAACGCCCGCGGCCCTTTTCCTCGTATCGTTTTATTCCGGTCTCAACGCGCGCCTGGATCCCCGGCAAATCAGGCGGGTAGCCGCCGTCGCCGCCCGCTTTCCGGGGCGGGAGGAAGACGCCGCCGAGGCCGCCGCCATGCTGGCGGAGCGCGGCCTGGAAGCAGACGACGCAGAGATTGAAGCCCTCATGTCGATCCTCCGCGGCGAGACGTACCGGTCCGGGCAAGGCGCGGGCGGGGAAGACGCCGAAGGCTTCCTTAAGGGCATGAATTCCCGGGGGAAGCCCGGGAGCCGGTGGATCGTCATTCCCTTTCGCAGAATGGCCGCGGGAGGGTATTCCGGTTCCCTCCGTTTCCTTTTCGAGGAAGAAAGCCGCGCGGTCCGGGGCTTGAGGGTAGGCGCGATGATCGACGGCCATTCCGTTCGCGTGAATCTCGGCGATGATTTTTTCTCATTTTCCGTAAATCCCCAAATTCCCGCTATGATTTTGGAGAAAACTGAGCTATATTTAAACGCGATACTCGTTGAATCGGGTTTTGCCCCCCATGGACAGGCGGATATTTCCGGTTATGGTCCCGTGGATGTACGCGCATGAAAGGTCCCCGGAAGGCGGTAGCCCTCGCATGGACCCGTGAGCATCCCGCGCCATACGTTGTCGCGAGCGGGAGCGGATATATCGCGGCAGACATGTTGCGGGTCGCGGAATACCATTCCGTCCGCGTCGCGCGGGATCCGGAACTCGCGAATGTCCTCGCGGAAATCCCCGTAGGCGCCTATATTCCCGAAAGAACCTGGCGCGCCGTGGCGGCAATTTTCTCCTTTCTCGACGATATCGCCGAAAAACATTCGTTAACATAAAGTTTATTACCGAGGGAACAGATGCTGAAAAAGATCAACAGGACGGTTTTGCGCGAGGGAATGCGTTTTTCCACCCCAGTTTTCTTCGACGACGGGGAAAACATGCTGTTGAGCCAGGGTGTCCCCTTCAAGAAGCGCGAGCTGGACGCCCTCGATCGCTGGAAGATCGCCTACGTCCTTACCGCGGGAAAGGAAATTTCCGCCGCGGAAGCGGAGGCGATGGAACGGGCCGCGAAAAAGGATCAGGTCGAGGATCTCGAAGAGCTGGACGATTTGGAAGAAATAGGCGAAATCGAGGAGGCCGAAAGCCTCGATACCCTCGACGGGGACGGCTTGGCCGGGGCGGGCGAACCGCTTTCCGAGAAAGGATCGATCGACAAGCTTCAGTATACTTCCGAGCAGATCCTCAAGCTTCCCGGGGTTCTCGCCCACGACGAGCTTTACGCGAAATACCATACCCTGATAAAGGACCTCGATACAATCCTTGGCGCCGTCGCCCAGCGGGGCGAGGTACGCACCCGCTCCATCGACCGGATCGTCAGCGAGCTCTTCGTGCTTATCCAGACCGAGCGTTCCGAGGTCGTCGGGTTTATCCTCGGCGGGGACGTGCGGGACATGCAGCGCGCCAAGTGCGCGGTCAATACCGCGATCCTTTCCATCATCATAGGCGAGCACCTGGGGATGCCGAGGCATCGCCTCCTGCAGATCGCTACCGGCGCGCTCCTCCACGACATCGGCATGATCAAGGTCCCGACTTCCATCCTCAACAAGGAAGGCAAGCTGGACGACAACGAGCTGCAGATAATCCGGAGCCACACCTCCTACGGCTACAAGCTCATCGTGAACGAGCTCCTGTACGCCGACGAGGTGGGAAAGGCCGCCATGCAGCACCACGAGCGCTGGGACGGCGAGGGTTATCCGGGCCGGCTCGCCGGGGACCGCATCGACATCGGCGCGCGCATCGTCTCCGTCGCCGACGCCTTCGAGGCCATGGTCTCGCCGAAGGCTTACCGGGACTCGATGGTCGGGTACCAAGCCATGAAAAACCTCCTTTCCGACAACGCGCGCCGCTTCGATCCGGACATTATCCGCGCGATGATCCAGAGCATGGGCATTTATCCCGTGGGCTCCATCGTGCTCATGAACAACTCGGTCATCGCCCGGGTAATCGAGAGCCACCAGGACGCGCCCTTGAGGCCGAAAATCCGCGTGCTGATCGACGAATTCGGGAACCCCTTCACGATGAACGAGGGGGACGTGATCGACCTGCTGGATAACCGGAACCTGTTCATCGCCCGCGCCATCGACCCTGCGGAGTACCAGAAGGAGCCGTGAGCCCCAATATCGGTCGCGCCGGCGAGGCGCTGATCGCGGAGCGGCTTTCCGCGTCCGGTTGGACCGTTTTGGAGCGAAACTGGAGGACACGGACCGGCGAAATCGATATAATAGCCCTCGATGGCGACACGATCGTCTTCGTCGAGGTAAAGACGTGGCCCCGCGGACTCGAGCGCGATCTCGAGCTCGCCGTTGGCCCGCTAAAACAGCGAAGAATTACGGAAACGGCTAAATGTTTCCTTGGCACGCATCGAAAATATAGTGGTATGTATGTCCGGTTCGACGTGATTTTCCTGGGCACCGATCCCCTCGGGGACGGACCGCCGCGGATCCGTCACCTCAAAGATGCCTTTTCGGAGCGTGTATGATTACGAAGCCACAAAACGTTGTAAGCCCCAAGATCCTTGAACTCAAGGAAAAGATCAAGGACGAGAGCTACGTTCAGGGAGCAATACAACGGATCGCGCTCGTCTTGAGCAACAAATTGATTGAGGTGAAGGATAACGTCAATGAGCGACCATTCTGAGGGAAGATCGAGAAGGGACAGGGGCAGAAGGCGGAGGGGCGGCAACCGTTCCGGCGCGCCGAAGCCCGAGAGCCTGGACAGCCGGGACCAGCCGCCCAAGCGGGAAGCACAGGGCAGGGGAGGCGCCCAGGGCCGAAAGGACCAGCGTCGCGACCCCAAGGCGAGGAACGATCAAGCCCGCCGGGACGGCCGCAACCGGCACGACCCGGGAAACCGCGCCGAAGGCGCCTCGCAGAACCGGCCGGACGCGCTTCTCCGGAAGGATTTCGGCCGTCCCGCCCAACCCCGCCGCGAGCGGCAGATAGAGGTCGAGCTTCCGCCTCCCCCCGTGCTGCCGACGCCCGCGTGCCCCCGTTGCGGGGAACCCATCCAGGATATTTCCTCCGCCCTCACCGACCGGGAATCCGGCTCGCCTATCCATTTCGACTGCGCGCTTCGCTTCCTCGAGGGGGCGGAAAACGTGGGCGAAAAGGAAAAGATCGTGTATATCGGGCAGGGCCGTTTCGCGGTGATGGAATTCGAGAATCCCTCCGACCTCCGCAAGTTCCGGATCGTCCGCACGATCGAGTGGGAGAGCCGCGAGCATCGCGCCGAGTGGCGCGGCGAGATCGCCGGCCAGTACAGCCAGGTTCGGTAAGCTTTTTTCCCTTTTCCTTGCGCCCCCTCTTCCCCCCGGGATATACTTCGGTATACGCCGGTTTTCAACCGATTGAGGGGGCAGGCCAAGGATGCATACACTCCTGAAAAACTCGCCCTTTGGGTCCGTCCTGCTCGAAACGAACGGGGCCGGGGGGGATTTCCCCGGCGCCTACCGCGTCGTCGAGGCGAACGAAACCCTCGAAAGGCTGCTCGGCCTTCCCGGGGGCGCCGCCGTCGGGCGGCCCCTTCTTGAAATCTTCCCGGACTTTTCGGATTTCCCCCCGGCGCTTACGGAACGAATGGCCCGGATCGCCTCGGAGGGCGGTTCCGGAATCGACGAGCGCTTCGCCGCGCGCCTGGAACGCTGGTTCCGCATCGCCTATTTCTCGGACCGGAGCGGATCCGTCTCCTTTCTTTTCATGGATATCACCGAGCTGAAGCGGACGGAGGAAAACCTTCAATGGACCCTCTCAATGCTGGACGCGTCCCTGGACGCTACCGCCGACGGGCTTTTGATCGTAGACGAGCGCGAGCGGATCGTGCGGACCAGCAGGATGTACCTGCAGATGTGGGGCATCCCCGAGGACGTCGCGGCGGAGGGTAACGATTCGACCCTCGTGGGCTACGTTACCCGGCTTCTCGCCGATCCCGATTCCTTCAACGAGAAAATCCGTTGGCTGTACGGCCATCCCGAGGAGAGTTCCCTGGACCGGCTCCGGCTGGTGGACGGCCGGGTCATCGAGCGGTATACGAGCCCCCAGCGGGTAGGAAACCGGGTTACCGGAAGGGTTTGGAGCTTCCGCGACGTGACCGCCTCCGCCCGGGCCGAGGAATTGACCCGGGCCTTCGTGGCGATGCAGGACCTCATGATACGGGTCTCCACCCGATTCATCGATACCGTCTCGGATGACCTCGACGCCTCGGTGAGCGCCTCGCTCCGCGAGGTCGGCGCGTTCCTCGGCGCGGACATCGCGTACCTTTACGACTACGATTGGGCCGGAGGCCGGATGAAGCTTGCCTACGAATGGCGGGCGGAAGGAATCGGCGAGGGGGGGGATATCGGGCGGTCCGTGCCCATGGCCCCGGCCGAGGAGTGGGCATCGCTTCACCGGGAGGGCAAAATTCTCACCGTCCTGCGGGTTCGGGACCTTCCGGCGGGTTCTTCCCTGCGGGGCCAGCTGGAGTCCCGGGGCGCGCAAAGCGCGATCCAGGTCCCCCTGATGGACAAGAACGCATGCCTCGGGTATATCGGGTTCGACTCGATACGGGGGACCCGCCGGTATTCCGAGGAGGAAATTCGCATGCTTTCCATCCTGGCGGGCATGCTCATAAACGTGTTCAGGCGATGCGCCCTCGAGCGCAATTTGGTGGAGTCGAAGGAACTCGCCGACCGCGCGAGCCGAGCGAAGTCGGAATTCCTGGCGAACATGAGCCACGAGATTCGCACGCCCATGAACGCCATTATCGGCCTGAGCAGCCTGGCCCTGGACATGAATCCCGCGCCGGAGCTCCAGGACCTCTTCCGGAAGGTGCAGAGCGCCTCGAAAATCCTTCTCGGCATCATCAACGACATTCTCGACTACTCGAAGATAGAGGCGGGCAAGCTGACGCTCGAGGTCGCGCCCTTCGCGCTGGAGGACGTCCTGGAGGAGCTTCGCGCGATATTCTCCACCGCCGTGGCAGGGAAGCCCCTGGAGCTTTATTTCGTCCTGGAACCCGACGTGCCCGGCATGGTGACCGGCGATTCACTTCGGCTCGCCCAGGTACTGACGAACCTGGTGGGGAACGCGGTGAAGTTCACCGAGCGGGGCCATGTCCTGCTGCGCGTAAGCCGGGGCGAGTCGGGTCTCCGGTTCGAGGTGCGTGACACCGGGAAGGGGATTTCCCGGGGCGAAAGGGGCAAGCTGTTTACCGCCTTTTCGCAGGGGGATACCTCGACCACGAGAAAGTTCGGCGGCACCGGCCTTGGGTTGGTAATCAGCGCGCGGTTCGTCGCCGCCATGGGCGGGACCCTCAACTTCGAGTCGACGGAGGGCGAAGGAAGCCTCTTTTACTTCGAGCTGCCCCTGGCCGCCGCCTCTTCCGGTAGCGACGCGGGGGGGCGCGAAGGCAGGACCTGTATGCCGGGGAGTTCCGGCGCGAAGGCGGAAACCCCGCCGCGCCTCGAGGGCGAGCGCGTTCTCGTGATCGATCGGAGGGATACGGCCTTTTCCTCCCTCGCGGGGGCGCTTACCGCCCGGGGCGCGAAGGTGGAGAGGGCCCCGGGCGGCTCCGAGGCCCTGGCCGCGGCCGAGTCGGCCATGGACGCCGGAAGCCCCTTTTCGACCATCATAGTGAACCGCAATCCCGCTTCGGTTCCCGAGGCCCTCGCGACGGTTCGCGAAATACGCTCGAGGTACCTGGAACGGCTTCCTCCCGGGGCGAATCCCCCGGTTTGCGTCGCGACCGCGTATCGGTTGGAGAACCCGGAGGACCTGCGGGACGACTTTGACGCCTTCCTCGCCGAACCGGTTACCCCGGGGAGCGTGGAAACCGCCTTGCGCGCCGCCAGGTCGCGCCGGGAAGCCCCGCGGCCCGGGGCGTCGGCGCAAATCGCGGGAACGGCTTCCACCTCCTCCATACCCTCTTTCGAAGGCGTATCGATTCTCGTCGCGGAGGACAACGAACTGAACCGCGAGGTGATCTGGCGCCTTCTCGATAAAACCGGCGCGCGGCTTACCCTGGTCCGAAACGGGATCGAGGCTGTGGAGCGCGCAGGGTCCGAACGCTTCGACCTCGCGCTCATGGACATACAGATGCCCTTGATGGACGGTTACGAGGCGGCAGAGGCGATCCTGTCCCGGACGCCGGGCTTGCCCGTCATCGCGCTCTCGGCGGCGGTCCTCGAGGAGGACCGCGCGAAGGCGGCAAAGGCGGGCATGGTCGGCTTTCTCGCCAAACCGGTAGACGCCCACTCCCTCTTCGACACGATCTCCGCCCGTCTCGAACCGGGCCGACCCGCGAGGACCGTTCGGCCGACAGGCCTCCCTTCCGGGCCAGGGCTCCCCTCCGGACACGTCGCCGACGTGCCGTATCTCGACGGCTTCGATACCGCGGCGGGCATGAAGCATGCCGATCATGACGCCCCGTTTTACCTGCAGATGCTGAGCATGTTCCGGGACCAGATTCTCAAGACCTACCTCGCCATACCCGAATCCCTTCGGGCCTCGGTCGACCCCGTCGCCGCCGAACGGCTGACCCATTCCCTGAAGGGAATCTCGGCGATAGTCGGGGCAACGGGCATCAAGGAAGTCGCGACCGAACTGGACGATATACTGAAGAAATCCGGACCCCTCCCGGCGGACGGGCCGGACCGGCTCGAAGCCGCCTTGCGCGAGGCCCTCGAGGCGCTCGACGGAATCCCGGATCTCCCGCCGCCTCCCGAGAGGGATACGGCCGACTGAAGAAACCGGCGCGGTGATTCGCGGCGGTGCGGCCGGGGGAACGGAGCCGTTGAAGATACCGGGCGGGCGGGGTAAGAACGCAACCGGTGGGAGATTAGGGGCGGGCGGCGCGGGGCATAAAAAAACCGCGGGCAAAAACCCGCGGCGATAGCGTTAACGGCCGTCGAAGCGAAGCTTCGGCCAAGCCCGAGGCGATAGCGTTACCGGTCGTCGAAGCTATGCTTCGACTAAGCTCGCGCCGTCAGCGTAATGGCCCGCCGAAGCGCAG
>QKCE01000084.1 GCA_003245785.1 Spirochaetales bacterium
AGGGAGGCGGCGAGGCAGTCGAGAAAGGCGCGCATGAGGGAAAAGGCTTCCGGCGTGAGGGAGGCGGCGTTGTCCGCCGGTCCGTGCATGAGTCGCCAGGTTTCGGGAACCAGGGAAAGTAGCGGCGAGCCGGTTCCATCCGCGAGGTTCCCGTGGGCGTTTCCCGTGACGAGCCGCTCGAGTTCCCCGACGGCCTTCTTGCCGTCGATTCCCGCGCCCTTGCCCGCCAGGGCCATCATGAGGGTATCCGCTTCCGCTCCGGGCAGCACGGTGACCGTTTGGGCCGCCATTCCGGCGGCGATAAAGCCCGCGTTGTCGCTGTAGGGCGTCAGGAGCCCTATCCACTTGCCCGGCGTCGCCTCCCGGGCGACTTCCTCGGCGCGGGAACGGAGCCCCGCGGTTTTCAGGGCGATCGACCCTTTTTTCGGCGTACCCGAGGAGGAAAGCACGAGCACGTCGCCCCGGCCGCAGGCGTCGAAGACGAAGACGTCCGCGTCGTCCAAGCCGAGGGCCTTGAGGCCGCTCCCTATCGCGAAGGAGCCCTGGGCGCGGAAGCCTCCCTCCCTGGCGGCCTCTTCCCCGTCGGTGAAAAGTATTACCGTGTTGTGGGCGCGCCGCAGCACTCCCCTCCAGGCGGCCCCTTTGGACGAGGCGAGCCGTTCCGCGAGCTGCATGAGCATGAAGCACGCGGCGCTGTTGTCGTTCGCCCCGGGGGTTTCCCCCGCCCGGTCGTGATGGGCTACCAAAATCTTCGTGCGGAAATTGGGGTCTTGGGCCTCGGGGCCGAAGCGGACCATCACGTGGCGCTTACCGGCGAGGGTGAGCGCGCTGTGGGGCACGTTCCGGACGCTCAGCCAGTCGGCGATGAAGGCCGGCCGGTCGATGCCGGGCGCGAGGAAGGCGGCGAGGGTAGAGGATGCGGGGGCGGGGCTGGGATCCATGGAAACCAGTATAGCATGAAAAAAAAAGCCGGAACCAATCGGTTCCGGCCATAGGTCATTCGAAATACCTGCTGCGCTTTGTTTGATTAGTAGCGATCGCCGTATCCGCCGCGATCGTTGTAGCGGGGGCGCGACTCGCGGGGCTTGTTTTCCGCGACGTTCACGCGAAGGCGGCGGCCTTCGAATTCCTGGTTGTTGAGGGTGGCGATGGCGGCCTCGGCAGCCTGCGCATCAGCCATCTCGATGAAGCCGAAGCCCTTGGACTGCTGGGTGTAGCGGTCCTTGATGATGATGGAGGATACCACTTCGCCGTACTGGCCGAAGAGGTTCGAGAGGGCGGCCTCGGTGGTCGCGTAGTTCATGTTGCCTACGTAAATCTTCTGAGACATAAGAATCCTTTACCGTTATTCCGGTAATGCTTGATTGCTACCGCCAAACAAGCGGTACATCAACGGCCTTGTCGCTGTTATAAATGGAAACCGGAATGGCGCGGTATGCTGGATCAAGCGCAAGACAGGCAGGATTCAGAAGCAGACAACAGTCATCGGACACATTTCTTAACATAAACAAAGATCCCGTTAGATACATTAACTGTAGCACGGCTTCCGAGTACCGTCAACTCAAGGTATGCTATAATGCCGCCGGGAGATTAAAAAAACATGGGTTTTTATGGAATTTCCGGGGGTTTTCCGGGAAAAGATACGATGCAAAGCGTGCCTCGCCCGTTTGCGGGCTTTGAGGGTTCAGGTTCCCGCACGCGATTCCTGTTAGGCGCCGAAAAAGCGGGCTTGCGCCTCGTAATGGAGGCGGAATGCACCCGTGGCCCCGTGTATCGGGAACGCCCGGCGAAGGGTCGCGTATTCGAGGACGACTGCCTCGAACTCTTCCTCCGACCCCAGTCCGCGCCGGAAAAACCCGCGCTTGCCCCCTATTATTTCGGCTGGGAGATCAACCCCGCGGGGGCGCTTTTGGAATACCGGGCCGGGATAGGCACCGAGGGCGAGCGCATGATCGGCAGCGGGAGCGGCCGGTCGATATGCGACGGTTCCGGGGCGAAGCCGGGAGTCGAACCCGTATTCGGCATCCTGCGCGACGAAATTTGCGGCACGCGGATCGCCTTCGACTATGACTGGCATTCCGGGGCCCTCGTTTCGACGGAAATCAAAAAGGCCGCCGGGGAAGGCCAGCCGACGCTTTGGACCGTGAACCTGTTCGTCCCCTGGGCGGATTTCGGCTTTCAGGCCGTACCCCGGGGGGAGCGGTGGAGCTTTACCGTGAACCGGATAGAGCGGGCGGAATCCGGCGCTCCGGGCCTCGCGACCCTGGTTTCGGGAACAGGCATTCCGGCGTTTCACCAGCCGGAGCATTTCGCGGGCCTTGCCTTCGGGGACTGACGCGAGCGGGCGTGCGCCCGCATCTGGCGGGGTATTGCCGGTTCGGCTTCCCGCGACTTCGGACTACGCGCCCGGAGACAAGTCAGGCGATTCGCTTGGTCATCCAGCGTTTGCTTTTCCATCGGAGGATCATGGTGATCCCCCGGGTGGTTTCGTCGGTTCCCGTGGCGATCCAGACGCCCACGAGGCCGAGGCCGAGCTTCATGCCCAGGAGCCAGCTCCCGAAGACCATGATTCCCCACATCGAAAGAACCCCGTAAAACACGGGAAAGCGGACGTCGCCGGAGCCCTTGAGGGCCGAGATGGTCACGAGGTTCAGGGACCGGCCGAATTCCACGTAAATGGAGAAGAGGAGCAGGGTAGAGGCGAGGGCGGCGATTTCCGCCTCATGGGTGAAAAAGCCGATGAGGGGCGCCTTTATCAGGTTGATTACCAGGATCATGGCGACCGAGATCAGGGTGCCGACGATTTGGTACCGGTAGACCCGGCGATACGCGTCCTCGGACTTTTTCGCGCCGACGAACCAGCCGGTCTTGATCTGGGTGGCCGTCCCGATGGACATGGCGAAGACGTACACGAAGCGGGCGATGGTGATGGTGTAGACCTGGGCCGACATGGCGAAGGTGCCGAAGGTCGAGACCATCGCCATGATCGCGATCTGGGCGGTATTGTAGGCCAGGTTTTCCCCCGCCGTCGGCACGCCGATGGAGAGGACGGTCTTGTAAATCCTGCGCGGCACCTCGCGCCATCCCCGGATGGGGAACCGGACGTCCGGTTTGGCGCGGATTCGGGAGGCCAGGATCGCGCAGGCGACGAATTGCGAAAACACCGAGGAGATCGCCACGCCGGTGACGCCGAAGACCGGGAGGCCGAAAAAGCCGTAGAGGGAAATCGCGTTTCCGACCACGTTCACGAGGTTCGCGAACATGGTGGTGAACATGGTGTCCTTCGTGTGGCCGTAGGAGCGGAGCACCGTGGACTGGAGCATGTTGAAGGCGATGAAGGGCGCCCCGAGGCCTCCGAAAATCGTGAAGTAGCGGAACGCGAAATCCCGGACGTCCTTCTCGATGGGATAAAGCGAAAGCAGTGCGCCGGATCCGAGCAATACGCCCGCCATGATCGCCAGGGCCGTTACCATCGCCATTACCGCGCCGGCCTGGGCCACGTGGCTCGCCTCGCCGTGGCGCTCCGCCCCGAGGTACTGGGCGAGGACGATGCTGGTGCCCACGGCGATCACGTTGAACATTATGTTGATGAAAAACACCCATTGCCCGACGAGTCCGACCGCGGCGACCGCCGCCTGGGAATAGCCCGAGAGCATGAAAGTGTCCACGGACATGACAAGGACGCGGAAAAAGGTTTCCGCCAAAATGGGCAGGGTAAGCGCGACCATGGGGAGCGACGCTTTTGTTGACGTTTTCATGTTATTGAGGGCGAGTGTATCCCTTTTCCCGGCTTGCGTCCAGCGGGGCTTTTTAAGTATACTCCGGGCCATGAACGAAGCCCCAATTACCGATCCCGTCCTCCTCGAGCGCTTCGGCTCGATGCATCCCGACGGGATGTCCATATTCCTCCTCGGCGGCGGCACTCTCCGGGGCGCCTTCTTTCACGGCACCCGGTTCGTGAACCGGCTTCGCGCCCAGCATTCCCTCGGCCTCCTCGAGACGATGGTCCTGGGCCAGGCGGCGCTTGCCGGCGCCCTCCTAATCCCCACGATGAAGGGCCGCGACAGGGCCATTTTCCGCTACGATACGCGCGGGCCCGCCGCGGGCTTCAGCGTCGAGGCCGACTCTACGGGCTTCGTGCGGGGCTACCTCTTCCAGAACCCGATACCCCTGGACTCTCCCCCCGAGAACTGGGACCTCGCGCCCCATTTCGGCGAGGGAACCCTCTCGGTAATCCGCTTCCCCGAGGGCGCGCGCGAGCCGGTGACCGGCACCGTCGAGATACGGCACCGCAATATCGCGAAGGACCTGGCGGAGTACTTCCTCGTTTCCGAGCAGACCAAAACCGCCTTCGACTCAGGGATCCAGTTCGACCGAGAGGGCAGGGTCGTCGGCGCCGGGGCGCTTTATCTCCAGGTAATGCCCGGGGCGGACCCTGACCTGGTGGAAGCCGCCGAGCGCGCCTTTTCCGCCGCCCCCTCCCTGGGCGGCTGGTTCGCCGAGGGAGGCGACCGGGAAGACATAATCTACGGCCTTTTCCGCGGGATGGACCCGGTAGTCGCCCTGGAGCGGGACATCCGCTTCGACTGCCCCTGTTCCAAGGACAAATACGCCTGGCACCTCGGGAACCTCCCGAGGAAGGAAGTGGAAGACCTCGTCGCGAACGGCGACGATCCCACGGTCATCTACTGCCACAATTGCGGCAGCGAATACTCCTTCTCCCGCGCCGAGCTCTCGGCCATCCTCGCCGCCAAGCCCTGAACGCGCCCATCGCGGGTGGGTTCGCCCGCGCGACGGCCACCCCGCGACGGCCTCGAAAGCCGGCCCAAAAGGCCGGCTTTCGCTTTCCTTCCGTTGACAAACCCTTGCGCCGGACTGATGATTAAGATTATGAGAAAAAGTACGCGCAAATGAGCTCATCCCCGCGCGCGCCTTTTTTTCGTCATTTTCCATCAGGAGGACGCGATTCCATGGCATTGACCGAGACGGTAGAATTCAGTCCCGCCTTGCGCGATTACATCGCGCAATGGAAGGACGAACCGGGCAGCCTCATCATGATCCTGCACCGGACCCAGGAAGAGTACGGGTATCTCCCCCGCAAGGTGGCGATACAGCTTTCCCGGGAGCTCGATTGCCCGCTGGCCCGTATTTACGGCGTGATTACCTTCTATCATTACTTCAAGCTGAAAAAGCCGGGGCGCCACAACATTCAGGTGTGCATGGGCACGGCCTGTTACCTCAAGGACGGCGAGGACCTCATCCTGGAACTGGAGAACCTCCTCGGGATAGGGGTGAACCAGGTGACCCACGACGGGGAATTCTCCGTCGAGGCGGTTCGCTGCGTGGGCTGCTGCGGCCTCGCGCCGGTCGCGATAGTCGGGGGCGAGGTATTCGGCAAGCTCACGCCGGACGCGCTCCCCGAAGTGCTCGCGAAATTCCGCGGAAAGTGAGGGAACGGAAATGACGCTCGAAGAATTGCGCGCTCGTCGGACGATGAGCCAACAGAACATGAACCGCCGCGTGACCGAGGGCAAGACCGTGGAAGTCATCGTCGGCATGGGAACCTGCGGGATCGCCGCGGGCGGGAAGGACACCCTCTCGGCCTTCGCGAAGGAGCTCGACGCCCTGAGCGTGAAGGACGTGATCCTGAAGCAGACCGGCTGCATGGGCCTCTGTTACGCCGAGCCCACCGTGGAGGTCCGCATGGCGGGAATGCCCGACACCATCTACGGGAAAGTGGACCCGAAAGTGGCCCGGGAGATCGTGATCTCCCACATAATGGAACGGAAATTGGTGGAGGGGCACGTGTTCGACCGGCCCGCCTCCGATATCGTGACCGGCAAGTGAGGGGGTGAACATGGCGTACAATCAATTTTGCCTGGTATGCGGCGGGACGGGATGCGAGTCCTCGAAGGCCGACCAGATTTACCGGAACCTCCTGAAATCCTGCGAGAACCACGGACTCGCCGGTTCCGTGCAGGTCGTGAAGACCGGCTGCTTCGGGTTCTGCGAGAAGGGCCCGATCGTGAAGGTGCTCCCGGACGAGTCCTTCTACGTGCAGGTGAAGCCGGAGGACGCCGAACGGATCGTCGCGGAGCATTTCGTGAAGGGCCGCCCGGTGAAGGAACTCCTCTACCACAACGAGGGGCAGGTCGCCCGGGGCGAGGGCGACATAAAGTTCTACCAGAAGCAGCTCCGCATCGTCCTCCGGAACTGCGGCGTGATAAACCCCGAGGACATCAACGAGTACATCGCCCGGGAGGGCTACGCGGCCCTCGAAAAGGCCCTGTTCCAGATGGGCCCCGAGGACGTGATCGCCGAGCTGAAGGTCTCGGGACTCCGGGGCCGCGGCGGGGCGGGTTTCCCCACCTGGCTCAAGTGGCAGTCCACCCGAAAGTCCCCGGGAGACCAGAAATACGTGATCTGCAACGCCGACGAGGGAGACCCGGGAGCCTACATGGACCGTTCGACCCTCGAGGGCGACCCCCACAGCGTGCTCGAGGCGATGACCATCGCGGGCTACGCCATGGGCGCCTCCAAGGGCTTTATCTACATCCGCGCGGAGTATCCCCTGGCGATCAACCGCCTGGAGATCGCGATCGAGCAGTCCCGGAGCCTCGGGCTTCTCGGGAAGGATATCCTGGGCTCGGGTTTCGACTTCGACATCCAGATTCGCCTGGGCGCCGGGGCCTTCATTTGCGGCGAGGAAACCGCCCTCATGCAGTCCATCGAGGGCAAGCGCGGCATGCCCGTGCCGAAACCCCCGTTCCCCTCCGAGTCGGGGCTTTGGGGCAAGCCCACCTCGATCAACAACGTGGAAACCTTCGCGAACGTGCCGGTAATCATCAACAAGGGCGGCCCCTGGTTCGCCTCGATCGGCACGGAAACGAGCAAGGGCACGAAGGTCTTCGCCCTGACCGGGGCCATCAACAACTCGGGCCTCGTCGAGGTGCCCATGGGCACGACGCTCCGGGAGATAATCTACGACATAGGCGGCGGCATAAAGGACGGCAAGGGCTTCAAGGCCGTGCAGACCGGCGGGCCCTCGGGGGGCGTGATCACCAAGGATTACCTGGACACGCCCATCGACTACGAGTCCCTCACGAAGCTCGGCTCCATGATGGGCTCGGGCGGCATGATCGTCATGGACGACGAGGACTGCATAATCGACGTGGTGAAGTTCTACCTCGCCTTCTCGGTGGAGGAGTCCTGCGGCAAGTGCGCGCCCTGCCGTATCGGCGGCCGGAAGCTCCTGGAGATCCTCGAGAAGATCACCAAGGGTACGGGGACGATGGAAGACCTCGACTCGCTCAAGCAGATCGGCAAGGCCATGCGGAACGCGATCCGCCTCGCTGCGCCGATCCAGCAGGCCCTGGAGAAGGC
>QKCE01000340.1 GCA_003245785.1 Spirochaetales bacterium
CTCGCGGGGACGGCCGAGCTTTTTTCCCTGACCCCAAACTACCTTTCCGCGCTCTTCCATCAGCGAATGGGCGTTACCTTCGTGGAATTCGTGACGACCCTTCGCCTTGAGCGCGCCCGTGAGCTTTTAAAGGGCGGAAAATCCGTGAAGGAAACATCCTGGGCCGTCGGATACGGTAACGAACGGCATTTTGCGCAACTATACCGCAAACGATTCGACATGCCGCCGGCGGCGGAAAAAAACGCGAAATCGTAGAAATACCCCCCATAATGCGTAGATTTCCGTACTTCCCGGGGTAGAAAACTCGCCCCATACTAAATTAAGTCCGGCACGGATACGCGTATCCGGCATGGGACATACATAATGAAGGGGGATATTTCATGAAGAAAATGGTTGCCATCGCCATCGCGATGACTCTCGTAGGATCCGCCGCGGTTTTCGTCGGATGCCAGAAGAGCGAGAAGGCCGCTGAGGCCGCTCCGGCCCAAAAAACCGTCCGGATCGCCATCCTGGTGAAGAGCCTCGGCAACGGATTCTTCGAGGCCGTGCACGACGGCGCGAACGAAGCCGCCAAGGAACTCGGCGACGTCGAGATCATCTACCAGGGGCCGAGCTCAGCGACCGCCGAAGGCCAGATCGAAATCATCAACAACCTGATCGCCACCAAGGTAGACGCCATCGCGATTTCCGCCAACGACCAGGACGCCCTCGTGCCCGTGTGCAAGAAGGCCATGGACGCCGGAATCAAGGTGATTTCCTTCGACTCAGGAGTCAGCGAAGGCGGACGCATCCTGCACCTCGCGCCCTCCGACACCGAGCTCATCGGCCGGAGCCAGATGCGCCAGCTCGCCGAGATGGTAAACTACGAAGGCGAGGTCGCCATCCTCTCCGCCACCGCCCAGGCAACCAACCAGAACGCCTGGATCGAGTACATGAAGAAGGAAATCGCCGAGAACCCGAAGATGTCGAAGATGAAGCTCGTCGCGGTCGTGTACGGCGACGACTCCTCCGACAAGTCCTACCGCGAGGCCCTCGGGCTCTTCAAGAGCTACCCGAACCTCAAGGGAATCACCTGCCCGACCACCGTCGGCGTCGCGGCCACCGCGAAGGCGATCCAGGACCAGGGTCTCACCGGCAAGGTCCAGCTCGGCGGCCTCGGACTCCCGTCCGAAATGAAGGCCTACGTCGAGGCGGGCGTTTCCCAGGGCATCGCGCTCTGGAACCCGATCGACCTCGGCTACACCTCGACCTACATCCTTTACGACATCGTAAAGGGCAAGAACACCGGCATGGAAGGCGACGCCATAAGCGCCGGCCGCATGGGAACGATCAAGGTCGGCGCCCACGGCAGCGCGATCATGGGCGAGCCCTTCACCTTCAACAAGGAAAATATCGCCAAATACGCGGCGATGTTCTGATCCGTCTCTCCTTCGGTCGCCCGTTCCCTTCGCCGGGGACGGGCGATCTTCATTCAAGGCAGCGCACACGAACATGAACGAACCCATTCTTACATTGCACGACATTTCAATGTACTTTCCCGGCATCAAGGCCCTGGACGGCGTGAAGCTCGCGGTCCGGCCCGGGGAAGTCCACGCCCTTATCGGCGAGAACGGCGCGGGTAAATCCACCCTGGTCAAGATAATGACCGGCGTGTACCGCCCCACCGAGGGAGTCATCAATTACCTCGGCGAGGACGTTTCGTTCAAGTCGCCCCAGGACGCCCAGCGCGTGGGGATCGCCGTAATTCACCAGGAAACCTCGATGTTCGGGGACCTAACGGTCGCCGAGAACATCTTCATGGGACATATGCCCCGCGCCAGGCAGGCGCGGGAACGGACCCTGTTCAATCCCGTATCGTGGACCGGCATGTACGGCAGGGCCAAGGCCCTGCTCGCCCGCCTGGGCATGACGATCGACCCCCGGACCCTCGTGAAGGACCTTTCCACGGCGGAGCGGCACCTCGTCGAGATCGCCAAGGCCCTCTCGCGGGAGGCGAAGGTGCTGATCATGGACGAGCCGACGAGCGCCCTGACGATCCGCGAGACCGAGGAGCTTCTCGTCCTCGTTCGGAAGCTGCGGGACGAGGGCGTGGCGATCGTGTTCATCTCCCACAAGTTCGAGGAACTCTTCGAGATCGCCGACCGGTACACCGTGCTTCGGGACGGCAGGTATATCGGCGAGGGCTCGATGAAGGACGCGAAGGAAGGGGAGCTCGTGAAGATGATGGTCGGCCGCAGCATCGACCAGCTCTTCCCGAAGGCCGAAGCCGAGATAGGCGAGGTGGCCCTCCGGGCGACGGGCCTTTCCCAGAGCGGCGTGTTCAGGGACGTCGGCTTCGAGGTACGGAAGGGCGAGATTCTCGGCTTCTTCGGCCTCGTCGGCGCGGGCCGGAGCGAGGTCATGCGCGCCCTGATCGGGGTGGACCGGCTGGACGGCGGGGAGATCGAGCTTGGCGGCGAGACCGTCCGGTTCCGGAATCCCGGCGAGTCGATGCGGAAGGGAATCGCCTACGTGCCCGAGGACCGGCAGGGCCAGGGCGCGGTGCTCACCATGTCGATCGCGAACAATATCACGCTCCCCCAGATCGACGGCCTGAGCAACCGGGGCTTCCTCGACGCGGGGAAGGAGCGGTCGGTCGCCGAGGAATACGCGAGGATGCTCGAGGTGAAGGCCGCGGGAATCCAGTACGACGTGCAGACCCTTTCCGGGGGCAACCAGCAAAAGGTGGTGCTCGCGAAGTGGCTCGCCTCGAACCCCTCGATATTGATCCTGGACGAGCCTACCAAGGGCATAGACGTGGCCACGAAGTCCGCGGTCCACGCGATCGTATCGGAACTCGCGCGTCAGGGCCTCGCCGTTATCATGGTCTCGTCGGAGCTTCCCGAGATTATCGGCATGACGGACCGCGTGGTGGTCATGCATGAAGGCGTCGTATCCGACCGGTTCGAGCGGAAGGACTATCACGAAGAAGACATAATGCGCGCGGCCATGGGAAGCGAACGGGTCGCCGCGGGAGAGAAAAGATGACGGTCCAAACTCTGAAACAGACGTTCAAGCGAAGGGAGGCGACCCTCGCGGTCATCGTGATCGCCTTCATCGCCCTGGTGAACCTGCGGGCCCCGATGTTCGCCACCGGCGGCAACATGTACGATATCCTGAACGACACCGCGGTGCTCATGCTCGCGGCGGTCGCCCAGTACCTGATCCTCTTGACCGGGGGAATCGACCTTTCGATCCCCTCGACCATGGCCCTCACGGGCATGCTCGTTTCCCTTCTCAACATGAAGGCGCCGGACCTGCCCCTCCCGGTGGTGCTCCTCGTGACCCTCCTCATAGGGCTCGGCCTCGGGGCTTTCAACGGGTTCCTGGTCGGAAACCTCCATATCCCGCCGATCATCGCCACCCTCGGCACCATCGCGATTTACCGCGCCCTGGTCTTCGTGGTCTCCGGCGGCCAGTGGGTGAGCGCCGACGAAATGTCCTCCAGCTTCGTCCATATTCCCTCGTCGACCTTCCTGGGCATGACGGGCATACTTTGGTATACCCTGATAACGGTGGTCATAATGGGGCTCTTCCTGACCTACACCCAAACGGGCCGGTCGATCTTCGCGGTCGGCGGGAACCGGGTCGCGGCGCGCCTCGCGGGAATCAAGGGCGAGCGGGTGGACTTCATGGTCTTCACCCTGAGCGGCGTGGTCTCGGGTCTCGCGGGTCTCCTCTACGTGACCCGCTACGCCGCGGCGCAAAACGACACCGCCGTGGGCTATGAGCTCCAGGCCGTGGCCGCTTGCGTGATCGGCGGCGTGTCGGTCCTCGGCGGCTCGGGAACGATAGTGGGCGTGGTGCTCGGGGCCTTCTTCCTCGGGCTCCTCTACAACGCCCTGACCGTGGTCAACCTCTCGCCGTTTTACCAGATGGCGATCCAGGGCATCGCGATCCTCGTGGCCATCGTGGCGAATACCCTGGTGGACCAGCGGACCCGGCGCCAAACCCTCGCCAAAAGGAAACTCGCATGAACGACAACGGCATAAAGGCGGCCGAGGGCCGCAGGCTCGAAATAGGCCTCGGGACGAGGATCGCCGGGGCGCTGAAGAGCTGGGAATCGATCCTGGTGATCATCTTCGCCTTCGTGATGGTCGGGGGCTCCTTCGTTTCCCCCTACTTCCTCGACGCGGGCAACCTCCTGGACACGACCTTCAACTTCATGGAAAAGGCGGTGGTCGCCCTTCCCATGGCCTTCGTGATCCTCTGCGGCGATATCGATATCTCGGTAGGCTCGATCATCGCCCTCTCGTCCCTGGCGATAGGGGCGGCGGCCCAGGCCGGCGCCTCGACGGGGACCCTGGTAGTCGTGGGCCTCGCCGTGGGGCTCCTCGCGGGCATGCTCAACGGCTACCTGATCACCAAGTTCGCCATTCCCGCGATCGCGGTCACCATCGGCACCCAGTCCCTTTTCCGGGGAATTTCCCAGGCCGTCCTCGGCGACAAGGCCTACACGAAGTTTCCGGAGCCCTTCGCCTTTTTCGGCCAGGGCTATATCCCGGGCACGAAGATTCCCTTCGAGCTCGTGCTCTTCCTGATCCTGTCGGTGCTGACGGGGATTCTCCTTCACCGGACGACCTTCGGCCGGAAGATTTACGCCCTGGGCCGGAACGCGACGGCGGCCCGGTTCTCCGGGATCAACGTGCAGCGCCTCCGGTTCATCGTGTTCAGCTGGGCGGGCCTCTTCTCGGGCCTCGCCGCGGTGATGCTCACGAGCCGGATCGGCTCCACGCGGCCGAACATCGCCATGGGTTTGGAACTCGACGTGATCACCAGCGTTGTCTTGGGCGGCATAGCGATTACCGGCGGCTTCGGCGGCATTTTCGGGGTGGTTCTCGCGAACTTCGTCCTGGGGTACCTCAAGTACGGCATGGGACTCATCAACGTGCCGGGGCGCGTCATGAACCTCTTCACGGGCGTGCTCCTGATCGTCGCCATCGTCATACCGGAAGTGCTCAGGCGCCTGGACGCCCGGAAACGCCGGTCGAAGATGCGTTAAGGAGATACGGAATATGAAAAGGAACGCGTTCGCCATGCGCCTGAAGCCGGGCAACGAGGCGGAGTACAAGAAGCGGCACGACGGGATTTGGCCGGAGCTCAAGGCGGCCCTCCGGGTCGCGGGCATTTCGGATTACACGATCTGGCTCGACCGGAAGACGAATACCCTGTTCGCCTTCCAGTACCTCGCCGACGACGCGACGGATTCGGAGCTGCCGAACCTCCCCATCGTGAAAAAATGGTGGCACATGATGGCCGACCTGATGGAGACAAACGCCGACGAGTCCCCGGTGAGCGACGGGATTATCGAGATGTTTCACATGGACTGAGGCGCCCGCGCCGTTTTCCCGGCTGACGGAATCGTGCTAATAATTGGCGGAAACGGCAAGGCGCAAACCGCGCGACCCGGTGTACTATCGGGTCGTGCGGAATTTTTTTTTGACTGGAGTATGGCATGAAAGAAGCTTTTGAATACGCCCGGGCGAAGTACCGGGAACTGGGAGTCGACGTGGACGCCGCGATCGCGACGCTCAAATCCGTCCATCTGGGCCTGCATTGCTGGCAGGGCGACGACGTGGGAGGGTTCGAGCACGAAGGCGCCGAGCTCGCCGGCGGCGGCATTCAGGTGACCGGAAATTACCCGGGGAAGGCGAGGACCCTCGCCGAGCTCCGCGCGGACCTGGACAAGGCCTTTTCCCTCGTGCCGGGCACCCACCGCCTGAACCTTCACGCCTGCTACGCGGACTTCTCGAAGACCGGCTTCGCGGACCGCGACGCCCTCGAGCCCGCCCATTTCGATTCCTGGATCGAGTGGGCTTCCAAGCGGGGCATCAAGATCGATTTCAACGCCACGATCTTCTCCCATCCGAAGGCCGACTCGGGCTTCACCCTGTCGAGCAAGGACCCCGGGGTGCGGAAGTTCTGGATCGAGCATACCAAGCGGGCGAGGAAGATCGCCGCCTACATCGGCGAGAAGCAGGGCTCTCCCTGCGTCCATAATATCTGGATTCCCGACGGCTCGAAGGATATCCCCGTGGACCGGATGGGCCACCGGAAGCTCCTCAAGGAAAGCCTCGACGAGATCCTTTCGGTGAAGTATTCCCGCGACCACGTGCGCGACGCCGTGGAGTCGAAACTCTTCGGGATCGGCAGCGAGGCCTTCGTCGTGGGTTCCCACGAGTTTTACATGGGTTACGCCCTCACCGGCGACCCGATGCTCTGCCTCGACATGGGGCACTTCCACCTGACCGAGTCGGTGGCCGACAAGATTTCCTCGGTCTTCCTCTTCCAGGACGAGCTGCTCCTCCACGTGAGCCGGCCCATCCGCTGGGACTCGGACCATGTGGTGATCCAGTCCGACGAGCTCAAGTCCCTCATGGAAGAGCTCGTACGTTCCGGCGCCCTTCCCAAGACCCACCTGGGCCTCGACTTTTTCGACGCTACCATCAACCGCCTCGGCGCCTACGCGATCGGCGCGCGGGCTACCCTGAAGGCCCTCCTCGAAGCCCTGCTCGAGCCCCGCGCCCTCCTCATGAAGTACGAGGAAGCGGGGAACGGCTTCGCGCGCCTGGCGACCCTGGAAGAGGCGAAGACCCTTCCCCTGGGCGCGGTGTGGGACGCGTACTGCGAAAGCGCCAAGGTCCCCACGGACCGCCAGCTTGTCGAGGAGGTTTCCGCCTATGAGCGCGATGTTCAATCCGGAAGGCACTGAGAGCCTCCTCGATTCCCTCGTTTCCGTCTCCCGCGAGTTCGGGGCGAACCCCGCCTACGTCCTTGCCGGGGGCGGCAATACCTCCGCGAAGGACGGGGACGCCATGTTCGTGAAGGCCTCGGGCACGCGCCTCGGGACCATCGACGCGGAAGGCTTCGTCCCCCTCTCCCTCAAGGCCCTGAACCTCATTTGGGAGAAGGAGTATCCGGCGGAAACCAACGCCCGGGAAGACGCGGTCCTCGCGGACATGAACGCCTCCCGGATCGAGGAAGGGGACGCGCGGCGGCCCAGCGTGGAGTCCCTGCTCCACGGGTTCTTCCCCTACCGCTACGTGGTGCATACCCATCCGGCCATCGTGAACGGCCTTTCCTGCTCGAAGGAGGGGGAGGCCGCCATGGAACGGCTTTTTCCCGAGGCCGTGTGGATCCCGGTGATAGACCCGGGCTACACCCTCGCGAAGCGGGTGCGCGACGCCGCCCTGGAACGGAAGGCCAAGACGGGGATTTTCCCCCGGGTCGTGTTCCTGCAAAACCACGGCGTCTTCGTGGCCGCCGACACCCCGGCGGAAATCCGGGACTATTACGGCAAGATCATCGGCGCCCTTTCC
>QKCE01000128.1 GCA_003245785.1 Spirochaetales bacterium
GTACCTCGCGCCATACAAAAATATGGTTCCCGATTTTTCGTCCGCGAAATAATTCCCCCGCGCGGTAATTCACCCCTTTTATATAAATATTTCCTTCTTCAATGGGCGGTTTTTCCTAACAATATTGTACAGACCGTTTACGTAATTTGCGTAAAATGGAAACTTTATCTATAAATAACTATTTATAATACAATAACTTAACAAATAATTTGACATTTTCAAAAACCGGATCATATCATCAAGACGATTTTTTTAGCGCTTCTCGAAAAAAACGGAGGACGATCAATGTTGAAAACGTTATCCCCTGAGAAATCGGTCGAGCAAGTAGAACACTCTCTCCTGCAGGTACTGCTCGAAAGGCAAAACGCGAATCCCCTCAACTATCTGAGCGAAATCGACATCGAGACGATCGCGGCCGAAATGGACCTGTCAAGAAGCAGGGTCTATTCCACCGCCTCGTTTTACAGCGAGATTTCCCTGACGCCCCGGGGTCGGCATTTGGTGAGGCTCTGCGGCAACGCCCCTTGCGAGAACGCGGGCAAGCAGGCGCTCGAGGACGCGCTGCGCGGCGAGCTCGGAATCGGCGTGGACGAAACGACGGAAGACGGCTTCGCTACCCTCGAAAACGTCCATTGCCTCGGCGCCTGTTACATGTCGCCGGCCATGAAAATCGACGACAGGATTTACGGCAACCTTACGCCGGAAGCCGCCGTAAAAATTCTTCGCGATCTTCGGGAGGGGGAATAGAATGTCGGGAAACAAGGAACTGGTTTTCAAATGCGATTTTGACGAGTACATGGATTTCGGGGCGTACAAGGCGCGCGGCGGTTTCAAGGCCCTTCGGGAAGCCATGGAGGCAGGGCCCGAAAAGGTAATAGAAACGCTGAAAAATTCAAGGCTCAGGGGCCGCGGCGGCGCCGCGTTCCCGACGGGCGCGAAGATCGAAATGGTCAGCAAGGCCAAGGACAAGACGCGGTACATAATCTGCAACGGCGACGAGGGCGAACCCGGCACGTTCAAGGACCGGTTCATCATGACGCATTTGCCCTTCCAACTATTGGAGGGAATCATAATTTCCGCCTACGCGGCGGGCGCCGAGCGCGGTTTCATTTACGTGCGCCACGAATACCCCGAGGCGCAAAAGGAACTCAAGCGGGCCATAGCGACGGTCGAGGCCGCGGGTTTCCTGGGGGAAAATATCCTGGGGAGCGGCTTCTCCCTGAAGCTCGAGATTTTCTCCGGAGCGGGCAGCTACCTCTGCGGCGAGGAAACGGCGCTCCTTTCCTCGATGGAAGGAAAGAAGGGACGGCCCAGGCTGAAGCCGCCGTACCCCACCGTCGCGGGGCTCTGGGACAAGCCGACCCTGATCAACAACGTCGAGACCCTCTCCAACGTTCCCTGCATTACCGGCAAGGGCGCGGAATGGTACCGGTCGATCGGCACGGAAGACAGCCACGGTACCAAGCTCATCTCGCTTTCCGGCGACGTGCGTAAACGGGGGCTTTACGAGATTCCCTTCGGGACCACCTTCCGCGAGATCATTTACGGTTTCGGAGGCGGGCCCAAGGACGGGCGCGAGGTAAAGGCCGTGAATATCGGCGGTGCCTCCGGCGTATTGGTGCCGCCGGAATTCCTCGATACGCCGCTCGAGTACGCCAGCTGCGCCAAGGCCGGCATAACCATAGGGTCGGGAGCCGTGTTCGTGCTCGACGACACGCGGGAAATCCTGGACAACGTCCACAACCGGGTGCGCTTCTTCCTCGGCGAAAGCTGCGGCAAGTGCACGCCCTGCCGGGAAGGGCTCCGCCAGATCGACATACTCATGGGCAAGTTCCGGGAAGGGACGGCCGTCGCGGAGGATATCGAAAAACTCGAGCGCTATACACGGGTCATGCAGGACGCCGCGTTCTGCGGCCTGGGCCAGGCGGCGGGCAACAGCCTGATATCCTCGCTGGTCCATTACCGCGACGAGTATATCCGGGGATGCGCGCTCCCGGAAACGGAAACCAAGGTACGCGAGGAGGCACTGGCATGAGCGACGAGATCCGGATCAAGCTGAACGGGCGGGACGTGACCGTGCCCGCGGGCATTACGGTCCTCGAGGCCGCGAAAAGAAACGGCATAGCGATTCCCACGCTCTGCCATCACCCCGACCAGAGGGTCAAGGCGAACTGCCGCGTATGCTCCGTGGAGATCGCGGGAAGGGACAAGCTCGCCGCCTCCTGTTCCACCGCGGTGGAGCCGGGCATGAGCGTCCGCACCAATACCGTCCGCGTGCGGGAAACCGTGCGGACCATCCTCGAGCTGATCCTGGCGAGCCACCCGCAGGAATGCAATACCTGCATCCGGAACGGCAACTGCGAGCTCCGCCAGCTCACCGACAAGATGGGCATGACGCAAATCCGCGCGGAGAAAAGCGCGAAGCGGCTCCCCGTCGACCTGTCGAGCCCCTCGCTGGTGAGGGACAACAACAAGTGCATCAAGTGCGGGCGCTGCGCCGAGGTCTGCCACCACGTGCAGGAAGTCGGAATCCTCTACAGCCATAACCGCGGCACGGATATCTGCATTTCCCCGGAATACGGGAAAAAGCTTTCCGAGGTTTCCTGCGTGCTCTGCGGCCAGTGCGTGCTCGCCTGTCCGGTGGGCGCGATTTACGAGAGGGACCAGACCGACGAGGTGTGGGCGGCCCTCGACGACCCGAAAAAACACGTGGTCGTGCAGACCGCCCCGTCGATACGCGTTTCCATCGCCGAGGAGTTCGGCCTCCCGAGCGGCACCGTCTCGACGGGCAAGCTGGTCGGGTCCCTCAAGGCCCTGGGCTTCGACAAGGTATTCGATACGGATTTTTCCGCGGACCTGACTATCCTGGAAGAGGGGAACGAGCTTTTGCACCGCATGAAGAACGGGGGCACCCTGCCCATGCTCACCTCCTGCAGCCCCGGCTGGATCAATTTCATCGAGATGTATTACCCGGAGCTTTTGCCCCACGTCTCGTCCTGCAAGTCGCCCCAGCAGATGTTCGGTTCCCTCGCGAAAACCTGGTACGCCGAAAAGGTCGGCATAGACCCGAAGGACCTCTTCGTGGTGTCGGTCATGCCCTGCACTGCGAAGAAGTACGAGGCCCGGCGGCCGGAGATGAACTCGAGCGGATTCCGCGACGTGGACGTGGCGCTGACGACCCGGGAACTCGCCCGCATGCTCCGCAACGGGGGCATCGACTTCGATTACGTTCCCGAGGAAACCTACGACGATCCCCTGGGAGAGTCCACCGGCGCCGCGGCGATTTTCGGCGCCACGGGCGGCGTGATGGAAGCGGCGCTACGGACCGTGTACGAGGTCGTTACCGGCGAGGAACTCAAGAAGCTGGAGTTCGGGGACGTCCGCGGCATGGAGGGCATCAAGAGCGCGGAGGTCGACCTGTCCGGGACCAAGGTCAAGGTCGCGGTCGCCCACGGGCTCTCCCACGCGAGGCAAATGATGGAGGAGATAAAATCCGGCAAGTCCGAGTACGCCTTCATCGAGGTGATGTGCTGTCCCGGGGGATGCATAGGCGGGGGCGGCCAGCCCTACGGCTCGACCAACGCGACGCGCCAGCGGCGGATCGACGCGCTCTATCGGCTGGACGGGCAAATGCCCTTGAGGAAATCCCACGAGAACCCGGCGGTGCTCAAGCTCTACACGGAGTTCCTCGGGGCTCCCCTGGGCGAGAGGTCCCACGCGCTCCTGCACACCCGCTATTCCGACCGGAAGCGGAGGTAGGGTAAAACCGCCGTCTCTGGCTTACACTTGGGGTAAGACCGTAGCGCGGAGGTTTCCATGGACATTATCGACAACGTGTTGGGTTTGGTCGCCAGGCATTACAAGCTCGACTCCTTCCTGCCCCGGCTCGAGGCGATGAACAACCTCGGGCGGGGCAAGGGGCTCGAGGTTCCCGACGAGCTGGTGGCCCTCAACGTGGACATGCTTTCCCGCTCGCTCTACAACATCATGGCGATCCAGCCGAACAACGACTGGGTGTGGCCCTACTGGGCGGTCAAGCAGTACGACGAGGCGGACAAGAGCTTCCTCCCCTCGTCGTACCTGTCCATCAACCTGACGCACCGGAACTGGACGGGCATCTCGAGCCCGACCTCCGACCGCGAGGCCATCGTGGATCCCCGGGGCCTGATTACCCCGCTCTTCGACGGGTGGTCCCTGGACTATTGGGTAAAGCGGGAGGACTACGTCATCGTGCCGGCCAGGCTCGACTCCCTCGACCAGCGCCTGGTGAACCGGAGCCCCATCGTCAAGAGCACGTTCTACAAAAAGAACGTGAAGGTCATCTCCGAGGCCCTCATGCACGACGCGGAGGGCGAGACCTACGTGGAGGCGCTTTACCACGTGGAACCCTGGGAGAACGTGAGCACACCCATGTCCTTTTACCTGGCGATACGGCCCTACAATCCGGAAAGCGTAGTGCCCGTCACCTCGATCGAGTACCTGAAAAATGAAAACGCCTTCCGGGTAAACGGAAAGGATCTCGTCTTCCTGGACGTAGCGCCCGACCGGGTAGTCTGCGCCAACCAGGACGCGGGGGACTCGTATTTCATGATCGACCGGGACGGGACGGGGGACGTTCTTTCGGCGAAGGATCCGAGCGGCCTTTGCAACGCCTTCGCCGAGTTTACCCGGAACGTCGGGGCGAACTCGCCCTTCGCCCTCAAGGTCGTGGTGCCGCAAAAGGGGAAACCGGCGAGCGAGACGGTTCTGAAAACCCGGCATTCCCGGATCCGGGAAGAAACGGTCGGGGTGTGGGCGAGGAGGAAGGAGTCGTCCATCCGGCTCCGGACCCCCGATTCGCGGATAAACGAGGCCTTCGACGCGAGCGTGAACAACGTGCTCATCCTGGTGGACGCCGCGGAGGTGACCCCCGGCCCCTTCACCTACCACAAGATGTGGTTCCGCGACGCGGCTTATTCCGTAACGGCCCTCCTGAAGATCGGCTTTACCGCCGACGCGAAGCGCATCCTGGAGAACTACTTCAAAAAGCAAACCGCCGACGGCTACTTCGAGTCGCAGAACGGCGAGTGGGATTCGAACGGCCAGGTACTCTGGACGGTGTGCCAATACTTCCGCTTCACGGGGGACCGGGAGTTCATCGAAGCCCATTACAGGAGCCTGGAGAAGGGCGCGGAGTGGGTGTTCAAGACCCGGAAGAAGCACCTGAAGAATCCCGAGGACCTCCACGCGGGCCTCTTGCCCCCGGGCTACTCGGCCGAGCATTTCGGCCCTTCTAACTATTATTATTGGGACGACTTTTGGGCCTACGGCGGGGTGCGCGATTTCGTCGAGGCGTCCCGGGCGATCGGCCGGAACGCCGACGGCCTGGAACGGGAAAACCTGGCCTTTCTCGGGGACATAGAAAAGTCGATCAGGCGTACCCAGGAACTGCTCGGGGAAAAATACCTGCCCGCCTCGCCCTACCGGCGAAAGGACTGCAGCCTGATCGGGACCGTCGCCTCGCTCTATCCCCTGCAGATTTTCCCGCCCGACCGGGAGGACATGCGCGCGACCCTCCGCCTGATCCGCAAGCAGTACATGGGCTCGGGCGCCTTCTTCCACAAGCTCCTCCACTCGGGCTACAACGTGTACCTCACCGCCCAGATGGCGGAATGCTACCTCCTCCAGAAGGCGCCCCTGGCCCTTCCCATCCTGGACTGGATACTGGACCACGCGACGGGCACCTGGACCTTCCCGGAGGCGATTCATCCCGAGACCGGCGGCGGCTGCATGGGGGACGGCCACCACGGCTGGGCCAGTTCCGAACTCGTCCACCTGATCCGGAACCTCCTTTTCATGGAGCGGGACGGCAGGCTCTCCTTCTTCCCCGCGATTCCCCAGCGCTGGCTGGATATCGGTAACGTCGTCGCGGCGGACAACGCGCCGAGCCACTTCGGCCCCCTGAGCTTCAGCCTGACGAGCGAGGCGGGAAGCCTCACCTTCCGGATGGAAGCCGACTTCGCCTCGCCCCCCGAGTCGATAGAACTCAACATGCCGGTAAAGATGGACCGCATCGTCGTGGACGGGTTCGAGCGCGCCGTGGACGACAGGACGGTACTCATTCCCTATTCAAGGAAGATTGAGGCGCGGATTTTCATCTAGAATTCCGCGTTCCCGGCCGCAAAGGGACCGCCAAAAAAAACCGCGAGTTTACGGCCCGCGTGTACCTTCCCGCGGGCCGGCCCATTTGACATGCCCTTTTCGCGGTCCTACGCTTTAAATGAGGCTGAAAGGAAGGGAGGCGAAATATGGCAGTCATTACATTTTCGCAGGAATTCGGCAGCGGCGGCAGGGACATCGCGAAACGGGTCGCGGAACAAACGGGTTACTTTTTCGCGGACAAAGGGATAATCGGCGACCTGCTCGCCCAGTACGGGCTCGTGGGTTTCCAGCGCATCTACGATTCGGCGCCGGCCTTTTGGGAGAGCTTCGATTCCCAAAAGATGGAGCAGCGCAAAATAACCATAGGGATGATGAACCGGGTGATCCTCGCCATCGCGCAGCGCGACCGGGCGGTTATCGTCGGCCGGGGCGGCTACCTGGCGCTCGCGGGCTACGCCGACGTGATCAACGTCCGCATAGGGGCTTCGTTCGATACGCGGGTCGCGAGGACGATGAGGGAGCAAAATATCGCGGACCTCGCCCAGGCGGAAAGCCTGGTGCGGACCAACGATTTAAAGCGCGAGGCCTTCATGGAATCTACCTACGGGACCCGGCGCGAGCGGGCTTGCGACTTCAATATCGTTCTCGACGTCGACATGGTACCCGCGAGCAGGGCCGTGCCGCTGATCGTGGGCGCGGCGAAGGAACTGAAAAAGTCGAAAGCCATTACGGGCAAGCGCGTCGGCTCCATTGCGGTGGAACCGGTTTTGCATAACGTCATCGAGGGGATCTTCGCCGCCTGAGGCGTAACGGGCTGACGGGCGGGGCTTTTTACGGTATTCTTCCCGCCATGCAGAGAAACGAACTTATCGTCGTTCACGGAACGAATCCCGCCGCCATGGCCAGGGAAGCCCTGGGGGCCGCCAAAATAGAGGACATGATCCCGGCAGGGGCCCTCGTCGCGCTCAAGCCCAACCTCGTGGTATCCGCCGACGCCTCCTCCGGCGCGGTTACCCACCCGGAAATCGCCGAGGGCATTATCGAATACCTTCGCGAGAAGGGGTTTTCCCGCTTCGCCATAATGGAAGGTTCCTGGGTGGGCGACCGCACGGCCAGCGCCTTCGTGGAAGCCGGCTA
>QKCE01000244.1 GCA_003245785.1 Spirochaetales bacterium
TTTGACAGGACCCGCGCGCCCGTCGTATAGTGCCCCCATGCCTACCCTCGAATGGATCGCCTTCGACGCCGACGACACCCTCTGGCACAACGAGCGCCTTTTCGATTACGCCCAGGACCGGTTCGCCGCCCTGCTCGGCGAGTACCGCGAGGCCGCGTGGATCCGGGAGCGCCTGTTCGAGACGGAGACGCGGAACCTTGCCCATTTCGGCTACGGCATAAAGGCCTTCGCCCTTTCGATGCTGGAAACCGCGACGGAGCTCACCGAGGGGCGGATTACCGGCGCCCACGTGACGGCCCTTCTCGACCTTACGAAGGAGATGCTCGCCGCGAAGGTGGAGCTCCTTCCCGGGGTAGCGGAGACCGTGAAGGCCCTCGCGAAGGGCCGCCGGCTTTTGGTAATTACCAAGGGCGACCTCCTGGACCAGCAGTCCAAAATGGAGCGGTCGGGCCTCGCCCCGTTTTTCGAGCACGTGGAGGTGGTAAGCGACAAGACCGCGGAGGCCTACGGGAAGATTTTCGCCCGCCACGGCATGGACCCCGGGCGGCTTTTGATGGTCGGGAACTCCCTGCGCTCCGACGTGATTCCGGCCCTGGATGTAGGCGCCTGGGCGGTTCACGTGCCCTACGAGACCACCTGGCTCCACGAGGTGGCGGACGCGCCCTCGGGCCATCCGCGCTTTCGCGAGGCGGCTTCGATCGACTCGGTTCCCGAAATCGTCGCGGAAATCGACGATATTCCTTGACCATGACGTAACGTCAACCCTTACACTTCAAGCATGAAAACGGTAAAGCAGCTGGCGGACCTCGCGGGGATTACCGCGCGCACCCTCCGCTGGTACGACCGGATCGGCCTTCTCGAGCCGTCCCGTTCGGGCGATAACGGCTATCGCCTGTACGGGGAGGAGGACGCGTTGGTTCTCCAGCAAATCCTGTTTTACCGGGAACTGGGGCTGCCCCTGGAGGAGATCGCGCGGATCGTGAAGGATCCCGCCTTCGATCCCCTGGCGGCCCTGGAGTCCCACCGCGCGGCGATCGCGGACCGGATAGGCCGGCTGCGCCGCCTCGCGGAGAGCGTGGACGAGACGATCGCCCACCTGAAGGAAGGATTAATTATGGAAGAAAAGAAGCTTTTCAGGGCTTTCTCCGAGGAAGAAACCGAAGCCCTCAGGAAGGAAGCCGAGGCGGAATACGACCCCGAGACGGTCCGGGCCTCCCACCGCCTCTGGAATTCCTATTCCGGGGCGAAGAAGAAGGAAATTCTCGACGAGGGGAACCGCATTTACGCGGAACTCGCGAAAGAGATGTCCAAGGGGCCCGGAGCCCCGGAGGTCCAGGCCCTGGTGGGGCGCTGGCGGGAGCACATGTCCAATTTCTGGACCCCGGAACCGGAACAGCTCGCGCCCCTGGCGGCCATGTACGCCGAGGACCCGCGGTTCCGCTCGAATTTCGAGTCCTTCGCCCCGGGCCTCGCGGAGTTCATGGCCGAGGCGGTGGCGGAGTACGTGAGGCTCAACTTCCCGCCCGCGTGACGCCGAGGGCGGGACGGGAGGAATTGTCGGCGTCGCGGGAAATCCTTGCGTCGCGGCGCCAGGCGCCGGCCTTATGGCCGGTCACCGATTATCGCGTAGCGGGTGCGCCCCAACCCGGGTGCCCGATGGAGAACTGAATGAGTGAAGGATCGACGGACAAGGTATTCTTTCGCGGTTTGAGGCCGGGGAAGCGGGTTTTCGCGCTGATGGCGCTGTGCGCCGCCGCCCTCGCCTCGCTGTTATGCCTCGGGGACGCCCTTTACCGCCAGCGAAGGGACCGGTTGATCGGTTTCCAAAGCGGGCACCTTCAGATAGTCCCGGCGGGATCCCCGATCCTCGCCGGCATTGATTCCGCGGCCTCCGCTCCCCCGGGAACCGACGCGGGACTGCCCCTTCTCGAACTCGACGATTCCTTCCACCAATGGCTCGTCATGCAGGAGGAGATCGAGGGCGTGGCGCCGGTGATCGACGGGTCCCTCCGGGACGCCGCGCACGGGGGAGAGGCGGCGCCCGAGGGGGAGGCGGCCCACGGCGGTGAGGGAGTTCCCCGGATGACCCCTCTCGCCCTGCCCGCCTCGGCGATTTTCCGGGTGCTTCCCCTCGTCGGGGTCGCCAGGGGCGCAGACGACATTACCTGGATGCCCTTCATGAAGGAAGTTCCCATGCTCCTCCGGAAAGGCGGGAATTCCCGGAAGGGGTTCGGGCGGGCATTTTCCGGGGAGTCCGTCGCGGAGTCGGCCGCGGGGTCGACCGACGGCCCGCTCCCCCGGTTGGGGCAGACGCTCAGCGTGAGGATAGCCCCGTTCGCCGTGGCCGGTAAGGCAGGGAACGCCACACCGGCGGGGATTATCCCCGCCCGGGTCGACGGGCTTTTGGAGGGCGCGTCGGCTTACGCGCGCTACGACTTCATCGACATAAACGCCTACCGCGCCTACGCGGGCCTAAGCGAGGACGCCGCCACGGCCCTGATTATCCGGCTTCGGGACATCAATGACACGTCCGCGATGAAGCGGCTTTTGCGGGACCGGATCCGGGCCATGGGCTCCGACGCCGAGGTGGTGGACTGGGAATACCTTAACCGGGACGCGTTACGCGCCCCGACGGCCGCGGCGGCGGCGGTCTTCGTCCTCATCGTCGCGTTCGCGGCGTTACTCGCTATCGGCTTCGCGGGTCTCGCGCTCGGGTTCCTGGGGCGTCTCCGGCGCGAAAGACCCGCGGCCCACTCATGAGTTTTTCCCGACCAGCGGGACGAAGCTGACGCCGTAAAATTTCCTGACCGTATACCCCTCTTCGACTTTCCGGATCTTGAACACGCTTCCCCGGGTTTCCGGGAAGAGAAGGATTCCGTCCCCGGCGAGCTGGTCGAGGAGGATTCGCTCGTCGAACCCCGTTCCCGCCACCCCGGCGGAAAGGAAGATACGGTCGAATGGTGCCTCGGCGGGAAGCCCGGCCGAGCCGTCCCCCGTGAGAACGGTCAGGTTCGGATACCCGTCGCCCAGGTTCCGCCTCGCCAGTTCGGCCAGCTCGCCCCGGATCTCCACGGCGAAAATGCGCCCCTCCGATCCGCAGAGGCGCGATGCGACCGCCGCGGCGTAGCCCGAGCCGGCACCGATCTCGAGAACCTTCTGTCCCGTCGCCATTTCGAGTTCGTCCAGCATGAAGGCCACCATGCTCGGCTGGGAACAGGTTTGACCCCCGCCGATCGGGAGGGCGTCGTCGAGATATGCCAGGTTCCTTATTTCTTCCGGGAGAAAAAGCGCCCGGTCGGTCGCAGCGAGGGCTTCGAGCACGCGGCGGCTCCTGGAACCCCCGCCCAGGTACGACGGGGCCTTGCGTTCGACCTCGGCGACCAGGGCCCCGTTTCCGCCCGGGCTCACGGGAGGGCCTCCCGCAGGCCCGCGGCGGTGCGAACCGGATACCTCATGCCTTCCTCCTCGATCGGGGATGCGATTCAAAATCCGTTTTCGTCCAGTTACAAGCTTAAAACCCGCAGGCCGTACAATACAAGTCATGGCGCGTATCTTGCGTCGGGGGTTACGGGACGGCCCGGCCCGGCCGGCGAAAGGCGGGACATGGGGGGATTCCCTTTTTTTTCCGCCCCGCATTGACATGCCCCACGCCCCTGCATAGAGTATTCGTTGCGAGCTTCATCAATTGAGAACATCCTGACATCGGAGAGACCCATGTACCGCTGGATTTGGAAATACGTGCGAAAGTACCGGTTTAGCATGGCCGGGGGACTCGTGCTGGTCATCGCCGTGGCGGCCCTCGCCATGGTGAACCCCAGCATCGCGGGCATCGTGGTCGACCGGGTTATCCGGGGCGGCGAACGCGCGCTCCTCCCCGCCCTGATACTTATCATGGTAGTCGGCACCGTCGTTAAGGGCGGCTTGCGCCTGGCCTATCAGATGCTCTTCGAGCACGTGTCCCAGAACGTGATCCGCCGCCTCCGGGAAGACCTCTACGACCGGGTACAGTCCCTCGACTTTACCTGGTTCGACCGCTCGCGCCCGGGGGACGTCATGACCCTGATGACGGGAGACCTCGACGCGGTCCGGCACTTCGTGGCCTGGGTGGTTTACCAGGTCGTGGAAAACGTCCTCGTGTTCGCCTTCTCGGTCGCGGTGCTTTCCTCCATCGACGTGCCGTTGGCCCTCTGCATGCTCGTCGTGACCCCGGCGATCTTCGTCCTCGCCCTCCGCTTCAAGTCCGCGATAATGCCGGCCCACCTGGCGGTGCGCGACCAGTTCGCCCGGCTCAACTCGATGGTTGCCGAGAATATCGCGGGGAACCGGGTGGTGCGGTCCTTCGTGCGGGAGCGCTACGAGAAAGAGCGCTTCCTCGCCGAAAACCGGGCGTACCGGGACGCCACCGTCGAGGCGACGGAAATACGCATCGCCTACGCGCCCCTCATCGACGCGCTCACCTCGACCCTTCCCGTGGTTCTCATCGTGGCGGGTGGCCTTTCGGTCATCTCGGGCCGGCTTACCCTGGGCGAGCTCGTGACCTTCAACGGGCTCATGTGGGCCCTTTCCAATCCCCTGAACATGATCGCGGGCCTCGTGAACGACACCCAGCGCTTCGTGGCCTCCGCCGAGCGGCTCCACGAGCTGTGGAGCCGGGAACCGAAAATCTCCGACGCCCCGGGCTCCGCCGCGATCGGCGAGGGCGGGGTCGGCATCGAGTTCAGGAACGTATCGCTCAGCTACGGCGAAAGCCCGGCGCTCCACGACGTGAGCTTTTCCGCGGGGCCCGGCATGACGGTCGGCATAATCGGCCCGACGGGCTCGGGCAAGTCGACGATCGCGAAGCTCATGTGCCGCTTCTACGACGCGACGGGGGGCGAGATCCTCGTGAACGGGACGGACATACGGAAGGTTTCCCTCGACTCGCTCCGGCGGACCGTCGGGATCGCCATGCAGGACGTGTTCCTCTTTTCGGACACCATCGAGGGCAATATCGCCTTCGGGAAGCCCGAGGCCTCCGTGGGGGAGGTGCACGACGCGGCCCGTCTCGCCCTGGCGGATTCCTTCATAGGCGAGATGCCCGAGGGCTACGACACGGTAGTGGGCGAGCGCGGGGTCGGCCTGTCCGGCGGGCAGCGGCAGCGAATCGCCCTCGCGCGGCTCCTCCTCACGATGCCCCGGGTCATCATCCTGGACGACACCACCTCGAGCGTGGACGCCGAGACCGAGGACGAGATGAGAAAGTCCATCGCCGCGATCGGGGCCGACCGGACGGTGTTCGTCATCGCCCACCGCATCGCCTCGGTGGTGGACGCGGACCTCGTGCTGGTGGTCGAGGGCGGCCGGATTACCGATCGGGGAACCCACCGGGAACTCTCGGCCAAGCCGGGCTATTACCGCGACGTGTGGCTCCACCAGACCGCCGGCGGGGAGGGAAACTGAAGATGGCGCGCAATACCTTCAACGTGGACGAGGAACAGAACGAGGCCCTCGATCCCCGAAACGTGACGAGGCTCCTCGCCTACCTCAAGCCCTACAAGAGGGAAGTCGCCTTCTCGATGGCCCTGATGATCGTCGCGTCCGTGGCGGCCCTCGCGGGGCCCTACCTCGTGAAGCTCGCGATAGACCAGGCGATCCCCGCGGGGGACTCCATGGCCCTCCTAAAGCTCGCGGGACTCCTCCTCGCGAGCGTGGCGGTCGCCTTCGCGTGCCAGCGGCTCCGGATCCGCACCATGACCCGGATCGCCCAGGAAGTGATCGTCACGGTCCGGAACGATATCTTCGACAAGCTGCAGAAACTCCCCTTCACCTATTTCGACTCGAGGCCCCACGGGAAGATCCTGATCCGGGTGGTGAATTACGTGAACTCCCTTAGCGACCTCCTCTCGAACGGGATAATCCAGCTCGTGGCGGACCTTTTCAGCATCGTCTTCATCCTCCTTTTCATGTTCGTCATCGACCCCCGGCTGACCCTGGTGTGCATGGCGGGACTCCCATTCCTCTTCGCCGCGATCATGTTCCTCAAGCGGCGGCAGCACCGGGCCTGGCAACGGGTGAGCCACAAGCAGGCGAACCTGAACGCCTACCTGAGCGAAAGCCTGAACGGCATGAAGATTACCCAGTCCTACGCCCGCGAGGGGGTGAACCGCGAGATATTCTCGGGCCTCGGGGCGGACTGGAAGGCCGCATGGATGCCCGCGGTCCTCGCGAACTTCACGATCTGGCCCCTAATAGACATCCTGTCGACCTCGGCGACGGGCCTCGTCTACGTCGCGGGAATCCTCCTTTTCGCGAAGTCCGTGACGGTCGGCACCCTCGTCGCCTTCGGCGGCTACATTTGGCGCTTCTGGATGCCCATCCAGAACATCGGGAACTTCTACAACGCCCTCGTCACGACGGGCGCCTACCTGGAGCGGATCTTCGAGACCATCGACGAGCCCGTTGAGGTGGTGGACGCCCCCGGCGCGACGGAGCTCTCGGTAATCCGCGGGCACGTCAGGTTCGAGGACGTGACTTTCTCCTACGAGAAGGGCCACCCGGTGCTCCGGAACATCGATTTCGACGTGACGCCCGGGACGACCATCGCCCTGGTGGGCCCCACGGGGGCGGGCAAGACCAGCATCGTCAACCTCATGTCGCGGTTTTACAACCCGGACTCGGGGAAGGTCCTCGTGGACGGCATAGACCTCCGGACCGTGACGATCCAGTCGGTGCGCGCCCAGATCGGGGTGATGCTCCAGGAGAGCTTCCTCTTTTCGGGGACCATCGCGGAGAACGTCCGATACGGCAAGCCCGACGCGACGGACGCCGAGGTCGAGGCGGCGGCGGACGCGGTGCGGGCCGCCGACTTCATCCGCCTCCAGGCGGAGGGCTACGCGACCCAGGTCGGCGAGCGGGGCACGGCCCTCTCGGCGGGCCAGCGCCAGCTCGTGGCCTTCGCCCGGGTCCTCCTCGCGAACCCGAGAATCCTGATACTGGACGAGGCGACGAGCTCGGTGGACACCGAGACGGAGCGGCTCATCCAGGAGGGTCTCGCGCGGCTCCTCAAGGGGCGCACCTCCTTCATCATCGCCCACCGGCTCTCGACCATCCGCAACGCGGACCTTATCCTCTATATCGACGACGGCAGGATTATCGAGCGGGGAACCCACGACGGGCTCCTCGCCGCCGACGGCGCCTACGCCCGACTCTACCGGGAATCCTCCAAGGCCATATCCTAGGTCGGGCG